>JAGGWC010000095.1 GCA_021157645.1 Candidatus Cloacimonadota bacterium
AGCTGACTTCTAAATCTTTCTATTCTGTCGGGAGATACACTATCGTTAATAAGGTTTTGAATACGTATTTTGGCAATTTGATTATTGTTAAGATTTTCTTTGAGGTCTGTATTCCCTGTAATAATTCCTGATCTTTGTATGTTTTCATTACAAATACCAGCGATACTTCTAAGTTTGGTCAATATTTTATTAGATGTTCCTGTAGAAACTTCAAATACAATTAGATTATATTTACTTTTTATTTCGGAATATAGAATATTTGTATTTTCTATTTCATTAACTTCGGCAAGTAAAGAATTGATCTCTGAAAGATCTTCTACATGATAATCAAATCTAATTTTGTTGTTGTTTAATGAATTCTCAAAAATATCCTTAGCCTTACTCATATCTATTTCTACAACATCTTGTACGAACATCTTATCTAAATTTGATTTTTTAATTCCTAACAATATCGAAAATAGAATTATAAATATAATCAATATAAACTTAATCTCTTTTCTTATTCTAAACATTCGTTCTCCTCTATTTTTTATTTATCAGTTCCGCTGCATGCTGCAAAGCCAGCTCCGTATTAGAACCGGAAAGCATCCTGGCAATTTCAACTTTTCTCTCATTTTCGTCCAGTATTTTAACTTTAACTTCAGAACTTTTATTGCCGCTTATCTTTTCGATGGAAAAATGACGGTCACTATAAGATGCTATCTGTGGTAAGTGACTGATGCATAAAACCTGATGGTATCTACCAATATCATGAATGAATTCTGCCAGAAGTTCCGATGTTTTTCCACCAATTCCTGAATCTATTTCATCAAATATTATGGTTCTCCTATCTAATCTGTCCGAAAGAATTTTCTTTATTGCCAGCAGGAATCTGGAGAGTTCTCCACCGGAAGCAGCAATTCTGAAAGGTTGGAGTTTTACACCTTTATTGGCAGAAAAATAGATATCAATCACATCTTTCCCAGTTTCATTTAATCCAGCCATTCCCTCAAAATCCCCGATATAACTTTTTGGTTCATCGAATTTAAATTCTATTTCAGCATCTGGAATAGCCAGTTTTTTGATATTAGAAATTATCTCTTTTCCAAATTTTATAGCAGCAGTTTTTCTTTTTGCAGAGAGTTCAGCAGCATGTTTATTAATATTTTTCAGATCAACCAATATCTCATCATTTAATTCGGCAATTTCTTCTTTCCCGGAAGAGTAAGAATTAATCTGCTGCTGTATACTGTTCCTATACTCCAAAATTTCTTCAATATTCCGCTTATATTTAACGCTGAGGTTGTTAAGCTCAGATAAACGACTTTGGATATATTCCAGTCGGGATGAGTCCACCTCAATAATATTTTGAACTTCTCTGACATTGTTAATAGAGTTATCCAGATTTGCAGATGCATCTTTTAGGCAATGTACTGCTTTTTTTATGTTATTATTATCATCTTTAAATCTAGTAAGCTGAGAAATATATGAACTTATCACATCGTAAACTGAGTTTTCTTTTTCATAGATTTCCTGTTCCAGTTTGTTCGCGATATTCAAAATATCTTCTGCATTTGTAAGCAGGTTCTGCTCCGCTTGCAATTTTGCATCTTCACCTATTATGGGTTCAATTTTTTCTATTTCATCTATCTGGTATTGATATAGCTTTATCTTTTCAGCAAGCTCACTTTCTAATTTTTGTAGTTTTTTTAATTTTTTAATCTTGTCTTCAAGTTCTTTATATTTAGAAGTAAATTGCTCTTTCGTTTGTGTTAGTTTACCGTAAATATCAAGTACTTCTAACTGGAAATCAGTATCAAAAAGCTTTTGCTGATCACGCTGACTATGGAAATCCATAAGAATAGTCCGAAATTTTTTTATAATATCTTTTGAGACTCTTCGACCATTGATAAAACTTTTACTTCTAAGATTTACACCTATTTCTTTGGAAATATATAATTCATCTTCAGATATATCTATATCATTTTTTTTTAGCAACTCAATGAATTGTTTGTTTTCTTTATCAATATCAAAAACAGCTTGCAGTTTTGCAGGTTTGGAATCATTTAGCAGTATTCCAGCTTGAATATCACTTCCGAGAATAATATTTATAGCACCTACAATTATAGATTTCCCTGCTCCTGTCTCACCGGTAAGAACTTGAAGTCCGTTTTCAAATTCCAAGTTAAGGTTTTCTACAATAATAAAATTTTCTACGCTCAGGCGCTTTATCATCTTTTTCCCATATGCATTTTTTTTCTGAGAATCTGATAAAATGTTTTATTTGTTAGTTTGATAAAACTGACTTTCTTATTTGAAGCTGTCACAATTATTTCGTCGTTATCAATAAGTTTATGGCTATTCTTTCCATCAAGTTGCAACACACATTCACTTCCATTTGCATAAAGTTTAAAATTTAATCTATCATCGGAAGCAAAGACCATAGGACGCACACTTAATATATGCGGATTTAAAGGTGTAACCACAAATGCATCCATCAACGGAGACAGAATAGGACCACCGGCAGATAATGAATATGCCGTCGACCCCGTTGGGGTGGAAATAATAAGTCCGTCACATCTGGTTTCCACAACTAACCTCTTATTCGAATAGAATTTTATATCGATGAGTCTGGGTTCTTTTCCTTTATAAATTACTGCATCATTTAATGCAAAAGAAGTAAATATTGTTTTATTATTCCTTTTTAAAATGGTTTTAAGTTGCATCCTTTCTTGAACTTTAAATCTATTTTTTTTTAGATCATCAATAGATTTCTCAAGTTCAGAGAGTGAGCTTTCTGACAAGAATCCAAGTTTACCAAGATTTATTCCCATTAGAGGGACATCATATTCGAGCGATATCTGGCTTGCTCTAAGGAAAGTACCATCACCACCAAAAGATAGAATACAATCAAGTTTTTCTTTCTTAATGGATTTAATAAAATCCGGAAAGAATTCAGTTTGATGTTGGAATTTGAAGAAGTGAAGATCTTTATTATTGTGAAATTTTCTGAGAAGATCGAAAATTGGTTTTGTGATTTTGTAATTCGGATTAAAAAATATTCCGAAATTTTGCATAATCCTTATCTCCTTATAACGATTCTAAAATACGCAGATAAGATTCATATCTTTCTCTTGGGTATGAACCGTTTTCCACAGCTGTTTTTACACCGCACTTAATTTCGTGAGAATGAGAACAATTATCAAATTTACATTCTTTTGCTAATGCAGATAATCCTGGAAATATCACTTTTAGTTTTTCTTTATCCTTCCGATGTAAACCAAATGTTTTAATACCGGGCGTGTCAACCAAATAACCGCCAAAATCCCATTCTAATAATCTGCTACGTGTGGTTGTGTGAACTCCCTTTCTGTGATAATCACTAATTTCGGCTGTTCTTAATTTCAATTCCGGCTGTAATTTATTGATCAAGGATGATTTTCCAGCACCAGAATGACCAGAGAATACGCTGTCTTTATCTTTCAATAATTCCCTTAATTCTTTTATGCCTTCACCTGTTTCTGTTGATGTATAAATTACTTTGAAACCAAGCTCTTTATAAAATGATCCTGCTTGTTTTACTTTTGCAAGTGATTCTGATAAGTCGATCTTATTTATACAGATCACGGGGGTGATATTGTTGATCTTGGCAGCGCAAATGTATCGATCAATCAAACCTAAATTAAGTTGCGGATCTTTATAAGAAGATGTGATTATTACTTGATCAATATTAGAAGCAATAATAATTTCTATTTGAAAATCATTATCCGAAAATCTGGAAAGCGTGTTAGTTCTGGCAATAATTTCTTCGATACGGGGATCATTATAAACATCAACATTCACATAATCTCCGGCAGCAACAATACTTTTAGTTTCAAAATTTACTTGTTTGAATCTTCCACCTAAAGTACAAACCATTTTCTCATCGTCGATTTTTACAATACATTTATAATTTGATCTTACTTCTAAAATCCTACCGCGTTTTAATTTCAGATTACGTTTACTGCTAATTTTTCCTTTCTCTATCAGCTTTTTTTCAGCACGTTTTTCTTCAGGGATCGTATCATCCGTAAAATGATTTACATCTCCCAATTCAACATTGCTGATTTTGATATTTTTACGCTTGAATTTTTTTTTATCTCGTTTCTTATTCATACTTTTATCAATGCACCTAAGGCTGACTCAATTTCCCCAGTGATAACCCTTGTATTTACACACGGGCCTTCGGGTCTTAAATTTAGAACACCATAAACAGGTATGGGAAACACTTCACGCAATCCATCTACAAGATCACGTTCACAAGCAACAGCAATAATAAATTTTGGTCTATTTTCGATTATAATCTTTCTGGCTATAGTACCACCTGTAGCAATTGCCATTTTTATTTTATATTTTTCTGATATTTCACATAATTTTGCAATATCGCACTTTCCACATCTTGCACATTTTGTTACATCTGTAGTTATCCTTATTGTACAATCTGTATGTTGCAGGCAATGTGGTAATAATATCAATAATTCAGAAGGATTAAATTGTTTTTTTAGAGCATTAATAAAAGAGTTATTTACACTAACAAAGGATTCTCTTATTTTCTCTTTTGAAATGCCAATTAATCTTCCTAATAAAAGAGTAACTGGATAAATTATTTTTATATAGGCAGTTATGGCAAATTTTGCAACCAGTAAATTCGTTTCGGTGTAACAAATTAGTAAAACCAGAATAGTCCCCATTATAAGTACAAAGAAAAACACCCTGAGGGCAGTGAGTGATAAATCGGCTAATATTGTACTAATCTCATGCAATCTGGGAGATATAAACCACCACAAAAGCGTGGTTATGGCCATCATTAAAATCAGAGTGATTGTGGATAAAATAAGAAATAGATTTTTACCTTTTGTGTTTATCTTAAAATCCATTTTCGAATTTTTCCATTTTTTTTAATCTTGCACCCAAACTAAAGGCATAAGATGTCATTATGTTTTTTCCTGATGGTTGCACTTTTTTTAGCAATATATTGTAATCATGTGCTGAAACGATAATTCCATTTTTACTTACATCCAAAATTGTTCCTGAAATTTCTTGAGAAACTGAATCTAAAATTTCAACTTCGATTATTTTTATTCTTTTTTCTCGGAAGGAAGCTGTAATCCCAGGCATATTAGCAAGTCCACGTACTTTGTTTCTAATTTTTTGGGTTGTGTCATTCCAATTTATTAGAAAATCGTTTTTTAATAATTTATGGCTGAAAGTAGCTTTTGTATGATCTTGTTTATTTGTAATTAATCCATTTTTCTCAATATTCCTTAAAGTATTTATAATATCCTCAGCACCGCTTTCTGATAGTTTTTTATATAAAGAAGTGTAACAATCACTTTCTGTAATTTCTATTTTATTCTGAGAAATAATAGGACCCGCATCCATTTTTGCAACAATCTTAAAAATTGTATTTCCCGTAATTTTCTCACCATTAAAAAGTGCATAATTTATAGGAGCAGAACCTCTGTATTTTGGTAATAATGAAGGATGCAGATTGATACATCCAAAAGTTGGCAATAATCTTAAATATTTATTAAGATAACCTCCGTAAGCTGTGGTAATAATAATATCGGGAGCAATTTCTAATATTTTATTTATTGTTTCAAATGAGTTTATATTTTGCGGTTGGATAATTGGAATTCCCAATTTTTGCGCAGCTATTTTTACTGGAGTTGGTTGTAGTTTTCTATTTCTACCTTTGGGACGATCCGGCTGTGTAATACAAAGTTGTGGTTTAAACCTTGTTTCTGCTAAAGCAATTAGCGTAGGAACAGCAAAATCCGGAGTTCCCATGAAAACTATTTTTTCTATTTTCATATAAGATATTACAGCGACAATTCACCTATATTTCTACCATTTTCATCAGTGGTTCTTTGCAGATCATGTAATCTTTTCTTTAAGAACAAAAGTTTTAATTTAGGAATTTTATCAATGAATAAAATACCGTCGAGATGATCATATTCATGTTGCAATGCTCTTGAAAAAAGACCGTCAGCTTCATATCTAACTTTTTTTCCTTTCTCGTTCAAAGCTTCTATAATTACTGTCTTTGCTCGTTGCACCGATTCAAAAATTCTGGGTAAACTTAAACATCCTTCTTCCGATTCTATCTCTCCTCGAAGCTCTTTAAATTCGGGATTTACCAGAACCAACGGATTTTTCTTTCCTTCCTCATTGAACCAGAATGGATCTACCACGAAAATACGAAGTGATTTGCCAACTTGCGGTGCTGCCAAACCAACTCCGTCTTTTTCGTACATTGTAAAAGTGAGATCATCAATAAAATTTTTGATCTCATTAGTAAATTCTATTACTGGCTTAGCAATTTCGCGTAGAGTTTTATCGCCGTATAATCTAATATGTAAATTATTTGGTTTTTGCTTTTTCATTGTCAACTACACCTGCAATAGCCGATCTTACAAATTCGATCTTTGTACCATTTGTATCATCAACACGCAACACAACAGTATTTTTATCTTTCTTAATGTTCACGATCTTTCCAACTATTCCAGCATTTGTAGTTACTTCATCATTGATCTTCAAATTATCCAAAAGACCTTGATGTTCTTTTTGTCTCTTACGTTGTGGACGTATGATGAGAAAATAGAGTATCACAAACATTAGAATAAATGGTAAGAATTGTGCAACCATATTCGGCTTTGCTGCTTGAGTCCCCGCCTGTAGAATAATACTAAACATAATTTATCTCCCTTTATTTATTTTATGATTTTCGGAATTAACCGAACAACAATTTGTAAAACAATATTAGTATAAACTCCTGCCATAATGTCATCTGCCATCACACCCCAGCCTTTGGGCAATTTTTGTAGAACATTGACAGGTTCAGGTTTGAGAATATCAAATATCCTAAATAAAACAAATGCTGCAATAATTACGATCAAAGTTTTTGGCAGAAACAAAACAGCTATAAAATAACCCCAAAATTCATCCAAAACAATCTTACCGTTATCGTGCCCCAGCCCTACCTCTGCTTTAGAAATAAAATATACTGAAATTACGCTTCCAATTATAATTGCAATTAATGCAAGAGTTGAATTTTGTAAACTACTGAACCAATGATCTGGCAACACAAAATACACAATTGCAGCAAATAGTGTTCCTGCTGTTCCAGGAGCTTTTGGGAAATAACCGATCCCAAAAAGAGTTGATATATATTCTGAGAATTTCATCTCTGTTCTCCTTCGTAAGTGGGAACAAAAGGGGGTTTCCTATAGTTAGTCTTAAATCGACTTATTTGATAATTAATCCTCAATTTTACAAAACCCCTCTACGGTTAAAGCAGCATCTCTCCTTCAAAAGGGAGCTTTTACTCTTCAATTAAAATCTCTACGTAAGTTTCCTGCATTAATTCTTTAATCCAGTTTCCATATAATTCGATCTCTCTTTGGGAAGTAACCATCTCTTTTAATCTATCAAAAATTTCTGTATATTTGTATTCTCTCTCTGAAACTTTATCTAGAATTGAAAAAATATAGAAGTTATCCTGTTCTCTGATTAACTTTGTATTTTCTCCAACTTCCAGATTCTCCAAATATTTTTTGAACATTTCAGGAAATGTGTCTTTAGTAAATTCACCTAATATTCCACCATTCATAGCAGTCTCTTCATCTTCAGAATATGTTTTAGCCAGTTCAGTAAATTCTTCTCCATCAGCAAGTTTCTGTAAAACATTTTCCATTAATTTAATATTAGCTTGCACATCTTCTTCTGTAGCTTCTACTTTTTTTAGGATATGGCTAGCATTTACCTCATTTCCTTTTTTTTCTAAAACTTTAATGATATGGTATCCGAATTGGGTTTCGATAACTTCACTTATTTCACCCGGCATCAAAGCAAAAGCTGTATCTTCAAATGGTTTAACCATCATTCCTTTTCCAAAAAAACCAAGATTTCCACCATTTTGAGCGGAAGGTCCATCACTGTATTTTTTGGCTAATTCAGCAAAATCAGCACCTTCAATAAGCTCATCACGGATTTTATTAATTTCTATAAGAATTTTATTTTTAGTGTCATCCCCTGCCTTTATGAAACGTATTATCATTCCAATTTTATACATTTCAGGACGTTTAGGAATATCAATTAAATTCTCTTTATAATATTCTTCAACTTCTCCTTCTGTTATGTGAATTTTGCTTTTAATATTATTCTGTATTATTTGTGATTTTAACTGTTCTTCCGTCATCATTTCTATGTAATAATCTTTTAGATCGGGAACAGAGAGACCAGCATTTTTAAGTTCTCTTTTAAATTCTATTTCACTGGGGAATTGAGATGCAACCTGTTTTATCTGATCTTCTGCTGCTTTTTTAATCATCTGATCATCAATTTCATAATCTTCTTCTTTTGCTTTTTGAACAATTAATTTAGCTTCGATCATATCATTTAAAATATCATATTGAGTGATATCATCCATATTTATTCCCGAGGCATCCAATTGCTGCATTCTTTTATCCATATCGCTTTGCAATATTATTTCTCTTCCAACTTTTGCAATTATCTTATCAGCAACTTCTGCAGATAATGAAGCTAAAATTATAAGTGTGATAATTATCAATAACGCTCTTTTCATTAATTCTCCTATTATATTGAAATCATAATATCAGATTTATTTTTTAATTCTTTTATCAAATTATTGAATAGATCTTCTTTTTTCTTTTTGATTACGGTTTTTCTGATCTCGTCTTTAACTTCTAAGAAAGTTTTATTCGAATATATTGTTCTGGTATCATAATATCTTAATACATAAATACCTTTATTGGTTTCAACACTTTTATAATAATATTTTTGCAGAGAAGTAAGTGCATTCCAAATATTTTCATGTGCATTTTTTTTGGAAAGAAATCCAATGTAACCGCCATTTTTACCAGCAGGTTCTTCCGAATATTCCATAGCTGCATCTTTAAATGATGTACTTTTTATTGCATTAAGAATTTTTTTAAGTTTTTCTTTATCCTTTGTAAAAATTCTTTGCACTTTATATTCTTCATGATTTATTTGATATTCACTTTTGTGTATTTTATAATAACTGAATAACTCATCTTCCGATACAGTTACATTTGCAAGTTTAGTTGCAATAAGAGCATTAGACTTAATATTAATCTCAGCAGATTTAATTCTTTCTTTTATTTTAGGAAATTGAGAAATTTCTAATACATCTGCTTCCTGAGCTAATAAAGTAAGTTGAATCCAATCTTGGATAAATCCTTTTTTCTTTTCAATTGTAAGAATCTCCCATTCATTATCAGAAAAATTAGCTTTAAATTCATCCATTGTAAGTTTAATATCATTTACCTGAGCTACAATATCTTCCTCTTTTGTTTGAACGCAGGAAAATAAAAAAAGCACAAATATAAAGATTAATAATTTATTCATGTTCCCTCAGATTATTCTTCCAAATAGGGTGGAGTAAATGTTATTCTAATCTCAGGTTCCAGATCAAATTCAGTGTGAATAAAATTATCATTTACATTTAACGATTTTATTACTATTCCATTGTTTTCATACTCACCAGAAATGTAATATTGAATAACTTTTGTAATATCAATTACGAATTGTTCACTATTTAAAGTATCGGTGGAGCTGCTGATGTATAGATCATCAATATCATCATTAGTCAATAATGGAATTTCTGGATCAATTAAATTCAAAGATTCAGATGTAACAAAGTATGGACTCAGATATATAGAACCACCAATAGGATATGTATTAGCACCATTATTATTTAAAATTAATTCTGCTTTATTTATTGTTATTCTTTGCATAAACAATGCTGTGTCTGCATTTTCAATTATATAATCAGCAGGAAGGACATCAGTAAATATAGATTCCATAATATCAAATTTTGTATAAATGTTTATGGGCTGAATATTGGATATTTTCAATTCATTTTCCCATTTTATATAATTATTATTTGTTTCATAGATCATGCAATCATAACATGTTTGAATAGTTTTTGTAATTAATGTATCTTCCTCTGTTTCTCTGTATTCAAAAGTTAATATTGGATTTTTATCATTTGAATATTCAGAAGCATAAATTTCCATAAAACTGTCATCAGCATCAGAATAGATAACCAAACCTGAATTGACATCCTCATTTATCCATTCTTCTAAAATAGATGAATTTGAAAAAATAATATTTATTGAATCTTCTTCACACTCTATTTCATATACTCCAGGCCAATAATCAGTAAAATCAGTTTCACTAAAATGTTCTCCGTTATTCCAATCTGTTGAATCTGATGAAGTCCACCATGTTGCATTTTCATACCATTCAATATCATTTATATTAGCAAGTTTTAAACCTACAATATCAAAATTATGTCGATCTTTAATTTGTAAACTTATACTAACGTTTGATATTTCATAGAATGAATCTGGTAAAGATGTAAAACGCAATAAACTGTAAGATGTCTCTTCGTTATATTTTCCCAAGACCATAGTATTTGAATTACTATATGCACAGCTATCTTCATAACTATAAATTTGAGTGAAACTATTATGATCTATTGTTATATTTAATGGAGTAAGATCACCAGATCCTCCTGTTCCAACAATATTATCTTTTTGCGTACAACTTATCACAACCAATGAAATGATCATGATGATTCCAACGATTCTTATTCCTATATTCATCTATACTCCTTTTTTATTATAAAATATTAGTAGTCCTAGTAGGTGCTGTGTATATGATTATAACTATCTTTTAGACTACTTAACTTTTTATCTTTCAATAACATATATTTTTTACTTCTGTGTGGATAACTTGTGTTTGTTATGTTTGTAGAATTTGAGTTATCCACAATTTTAATTTCTAATTTTCTAAAGATCAATTTATAAACATCCATCAACATAATATAATGTGGATATGTGGGTAACTATCCTTTTATCTCCTTTATCAGCTTCTCTATCTGGATTCGGAGTTCACGATCTTCCTTAAATTGCTTTTCAATTGTTTTCTTTGCATGAAGCACTGTTGTGTGATCTTTCCTTTTATAATATTCTGCAATTTCTTTTAATGATAATTGTGTTATTAGTAAATTAGAAAGATACATTGCTATTTGTCTTGGAAAAACAATATTCTTCTTTCTTGTTTTATCGAATATCTGAGCAGGACTGATATTATAAGCATCACAAACCTTTTGCATGATCGTTTCCATGTTTACTTCCTTAATTTTGTCAGAGATCATATCGATAAGAATTTCACTGATATCATCAACCGTAATATCTTCGGTGTTTAAATTATTGTAAGAAGCAAATGCAAGAATTCGGATTAGAGAACCTTCTAATGCACGCACGTTACTATAAATATGTTCAGCAATAAACTCGATCACTTCATCTTTCAGTAATATTTCTTCAAATTCAGCTTTTTTCTTGAGGATGGCAACACGGGTTTCAAAATCTGGGCTTTTCAAATCTGCCAGAAGTCCCCATTCAAATCTTGTAACAAGTCTTTTTTCCAGATCAGGAATATCTTTGGGCGGTCTGTCACTGGTGAGTACAATCTGCTTTTTCTTTTCATAAAGTGCATTGAAGGTATGAAAGAACTCTTCCTGAGTTCCCTCTTTTTTAGAAAGGAAATGAATATCATCGATTAATAGTACATCAAAATTGCGGAATTTATTTCGGAAAGCAGGCATGGAATTATTTCTAATATTATCAATCATCTCATTAGTGAATTCTTCTGTAGTTATATAAAAAACTTTTTTATCTTCCAACTCATCCATCACGAAATTTCCAACAGCCTGCATAAGATGTGTTTTTCCCATGCCCGACTCGCCGTAAATAAAAAGTGGATTGTAAGTTGTACCTGGTGATTCGGCAACTGCTAAAGAAGCTGAATGGGCAAAACTATTATTTGTTCCAATTACGAATTCATTGAAATTATAATTTTTATTTAATTTTGTTTGGTAAGTGACAATATCTTTTGACTGCGGCTTAATAGTAAATTTTTTTTCCAGTCTTGCGGGATTTATTCCGGTAAAACGAATACGATATTTATTCTTGAACAAATTAAAACAAATTTCAGAAACTAATTCACTGTAATTTGAATTTAAATAGTCAGCAATAAATTGAGTTGGAACTTTTACAGAAAGTTTATTGTCGTTCAGCTCCATAACCTCAGTTTCGTTAAACCAAGTATTAAAACCCTGTTCGCTTATATTTTCGCGAAGAGTATCGAGGACCCCAGACCAAAGTTCTTCATAATTACTCATAAAACACCCTTAAACCCCTTCTATAATTGCAGATCAAAGAAACTCACGTTTATTTTATCCACAACTTATGCACATAGTTTTTCACCGAAGCTAACACATTATTATTCAGGTGATTAAATATGATAAAATAAATAAAATAAAAACTTATCCACAAACCCAAATTTTACGTAAACTATCTATATCATTAATTTAACAACGAAAATGAAAACGAAAGTATATTTGTCAAGCTCAGAAAAAGTTAATCAATTGTGAATAAAATATTATTTTAAATACTTAATTTTATGCAATTTAAGTAGATATGGAATATTATCCTTACTTGGGTTATCCACAAAATATTAGTTCAACTCTATGTTTTACAAATAATTAACATTTTCTTGTGGATAACTCGAAGTTTTTGAAATTATTTGACAAAGAAAACTACCTTCAAGCTATTGGAAATGCTTAATGATCTGAATAGATAGAGGATTAAATGAAATTTGAAAAAGAAATGAAGTTAATAAAAAAAGGTGTTGAGGAAATTATTTCTGAGAAAGAATTAATTGCCAAATTAGAAAAATCTAAAGAATCAGGTAACCCGCTTCGTATAAAATATGGAATTGACCCAACGGGTTATGATGTCCATATTGGTCATCTTGTACCAATTAGAAAAATGCGTGAATTCCAGGATATGGGACATACCGGAGTTATTATTATTGGAGATTTTACAGCACAGATAGGTGATCCAACTGGAAAAGATGAATCACGTCCTCCACTCACAAAGGAAAAGATACTCAAGAATGCAGAAAAATATATGGACCAACTTTACACAGTTTTAGATAGAGATAAAACAGAAGTTCGTATGCAAACCGAATGGTTTGGCGATATGAAAATGGCGGATGTACTTAAGTTAATGGGAAAATTTACTCTTGCACAATTTATGGCGCACGATACTTTCCGAAAACGTTATGAAAATGGTCAAACTTTGGGTTTACATGAGATTATGTATCCGATATTGCAAGGTTACGATTCTGTAGCAATTGAAGCCGATGTGGAACTGGGTGCTACCGAGCAGAAATTTAATATTCTGGCTGGGCGAGATATGCAGAGATATTTTGGTCATCCTCAGCAAATTGCAATTCTCTCTCCAATTTTAATGGGTACTGACGGCAAAGAAAAGATGAGTAAATCGCTTAATAATTATATTGCAGTATTCGATTCTCCTAAAGAGAAATACGGGAAGACAATGTCGATTCCCGATGAATTGATCATTAATTATTTTAACTATGCTACAAAAGTTTCTCCAGAAGAGATAGAAAAAATTGAGGAGCAGCTTAAAAATGATGAGATAAATCCTAAAATTATCAAACAGCGTTTAGCGCGTGAAATAGTAGCTTTATATCATGGAGAAGAAACTGCTAAACTGGCAGAAGAAGAATTCAATCTTATCTTTAAGAAAAAGGATATTCCAGATGATATTCCGGAATTTAAAATGTCAGGCTCAATGAAAATAATTGATATTCTTGCCCAAAGCAAAACTTGTGCATCCGGTGGAGAAGCTAGAAGAATGATAAAACAAAATGCTGTGACCATTGATGGGAAAAAGATAACAGATATATTTCATGAAATAACAGATGAATGCGTGATAAAGGTTGGAAAACGCAGATTTGTAAAGGTAACGCAATCATCCTGATTGTGAAAAATCCCCTCTTGTCTGCCAAGCTGTAGCTTGAGCGAAGGCTGGAGAGGGGTGCGGCTTTAGCCGTGGGGTGTGTATCTTTGTAATGATTTAATTATATTGCCATTGCGGAGATTTTCAACCATCCGCAAGGTATAAATAATTAAGAGGGAAATAAATGGATACAATATATAGATTATTAATACAAATTCCTATTTTATTAATCACGCTGACAATACATGAATTCAGCCACGGTTATGTAGCATATTTGCTGGGTGATGACACCGCAAAACGTGCAGGTAGACTTACCTTAAATCCGATATCTCATATTGATCCTGTTGGACTTTTGATGTTGTTCATCGTTCGTATAGGCTGGGCAAAACCGGTTCCGGTAAATCCTTATAATTTTAAGAATCAAAAAAGAGATATGGCAATTACAGCTGCAGCCGGACCTGTTTCCAATTTTGTAATGGCTATTATTCTTTCTGTTGTCTTCAATTTACTGAAAGCAGTAAATCCCAATATCTTTTATTCAGGTTCAATGCTCACACAATTTTTCACAGGGATGCTTGTTTATGCAATATTGATAAATCTGGCTTTGGGAATTTTCAATCTTATTCCGATTCCGCCAATGGATGGATCTAAAATTCTGGGTGGATTTTTATCTGATGAAGCATATTACAAATACACTGCACAAGAGAGAAAAGGTGCTCAAATATTAATGATAATATTTGCAGTATCATTCATCTTCAAGCTTAATTTAATTGGGGCAATAATTATGCCGCCCTTGAATTTTTTCTTAAAGCTTTTAACCGGAATTACGCTATAATGTTTTTGCGAGATTACCTTCCGAATCTTAATTGAAAGAATCCCCTTTTGGTAAGCTTCGGAAAGTAAAAGAAACTTCTCACAATGACAAAAAGTTAAATATATTAAAAATTGGAGATAAATTATGAATTTACAGGAAGTAAAAAAAATTATTGAAGAAAATCAGATCAGAACACTAGATCTGAAATACTCTGACCTTGTGGGAAACTGGTATCACATTTCATGTCCGGCAAGAAAACTGGAATACGTAATTAAGGATGGAATACCATTTGACGGTTCAAGTATTCCGGGAATGAAATCTGTAGAATCTGGAGACATGATACTTCTTCCTGATATTGAAACTGCGATCATCGATCCGTTTACCCACCACCCAACATTGCGTATGCTCTCTTATATTTGTGATGCAGATACACGAATTGGTGTGAAGAAAGACCCACGAAGTTTGGCAAAAAGAGCACAGAAATATTTGGAAAGTACAGGAGTTGCAGACGAATCTTATTGGATTCCTGAATTTGAATTTTATCTTTTTAATGAAGCTATAATTGATAATAGTAAATTTTCTGCTGGTTACAAATTTACTTCAGCAGAGAACAAGAATGATCTTCCTGGTGGTTACAAAGACGTAGATGGAACAGCTGTTGCCAACAGAAAAGGTTATCACATTGATGTTCCATTTGATAAATATGCAGATGTACGCGAAGAGATGGTTCAGCTTATCGAAGATATTGGCTGTCCCATAAGATACCATCATCATGAAGTAGGTTTATCTTCTCAGCAGGAAATAGAAACAGAGCTTGTAGAATTCAGCTTGATCACAGATAAAATGATGTATATAAAAGATATCATTCATAACTGTGCTTTAGAAAATGAACTTACTGCAACCTTTATGCCGAAACCGATTTATGAAGAAGCAGGAAATGGAATGCACTTCCATATCCAACTAAGAAATAAAGGTGAAAACATCTTCTTTAAAAAAGGAAATTTTGCAGATCTGAGCGATGAAGCTCTTTATTTCATTGGTGGAATATTGAAACACGGGCGCTCTCTTACTGCTTTTACGAATCCAAGCACAAATTCTTTCAAGCGCCTACTACCTGGCTTTGAGGCACCAGTAAAACTTTTTTTCGGACTTGCCAACCGCAGCGCTGCGATAAGAATTCCAAAATATGCAACAAGCAAAGAAATGAAACGAATTGAATTCCGAACAGGCGACGGAACTTGTAATTACTATTTGGCAATGAGTGCTTTATTAATGGCAGGATTAGACGGGATAAAGAATAAAATTATGCCAACACCTGAAAATGGTTACGGTCCTTTTAATGATAATGTATTTAAGTGGAGTGAAGAACGACAGGCTGAACTGCAATCAATTCCAACCAATTTGGAAGAGGCACTGGAAGCATTGAAAGAAGATCATGATTATCTGTTAGCTGGAGATGTGTTCAATAAAGAACTTATCGATACTTGGATAATTGAGAAGATGAAAGAAGTGGTTGCTGTGAATAACCGACCACATCCATTTGAGATGAATCTTTATTATAGTTTGTAAAAGATTAACCACTGAGAATTAGGTAAAAAGGTTCGGCATCTGCCGAACCTTTTTTTTATTCATTTCAATAACTCAACTATTAAACCACTTAGCCCAGAAACATTTTCTAATTGACTCTTTAGTTTCATTTAGATAATTTCGATTTTGAAATGTTGGTTGGATACTGAATCAGGAGTGAGGTAATGATTAAAGGTAAAAGAAGAATACTAATATTCAATTCAATTTTGTTTGCTATTCTGTTCCTATCAATTTCCCTTAATAAAGAAATATTAAGACCACTTTATAGAAATGTACCGCTTGTTGGAGTTGTAACAGGGTGCTTCCCGAACTTTATTGCTGCCTTTATTATCAGTCTTTGTTTTATGAATGGGATTGTAATTAGAAGAACAAAACATGAACGTTTGATCGTTTATATCAGTTCCATACTAATATTTGTGATCTTGACTATTGAAGAACTCAAACCTATGTGGGGAGCCAGCACACATTACGATCTATTTGATATTATTGCCAGCGGAATTGGTTCTTTACTTGCTATCACTATTTTTGAAATAATAGTTTCAAGACAGAAAAACTAAAGTTTGAATTTTGAACAAACGAAACGATCTGTTATTTTCTAATTGACTCATAAATTTCATTTAAGCAAATTCAGTTTTGTATTGTTGTTTCGTGGTATTAAAATTGAAAGTGGCTTTCTATTACTCCACCAAAAACCGTACCTGGAGATAAAGGAGTATCATCCGAAAAAAGAGAAGTATAAAAAAGCCTTATTCCAATTATTCTTTTCTTATCATTTTTTCCATTATAAGAAATACCGATCAATCCGCTTACTATAGGGCCAGTTGCAAAAAAAGATTTTCCCATATTGTCCAGATCCGATTTATAATCAGGTCCATAATGGAAGCTAATTCCCAATCCTGGAGCTAGTATTAAAGATGATTTGTTGCTAATTTGTTTATTAAACTCCATAGATACTTGTGGTTCAAATTGCAGCATTTTAAAAGCAGCTCCAAATAGAATTGGACGCATCACAGGTAATTCCAAGGTTAGATCAACATTTGGTTTAATATTCTTTTTGAACAAAAGCATCACATCAGCAATTGGTCCGCCTTTTACACCAGCATCAGAACCCACGCACATTCGCATATTATCATATCGACCACCTGCCATTACTTTTATACCGAGGGTAGTATTATTTTGGTTATCCGCCAGTAAATTTCCTACAAATATGCTCATGATCATCGATAATAATAATATTCTAATTTTCATTTTACATCCTTTAGTATTTTTTGTTTCATATTAAGAAGATAGGGAATAAAACTGTTTGAGCAAATAATAATTTTTTGAAAAGTTCCTACATTAGAGGATTTTCTTTATTTTGCTAATTACAAAGAAAAATCCTTCAATCGTCTTTTTTCTAAATTCTTGCATAACGTTAAATTCACAGGTCTAGTGGAGCGCAGAGGAAACAGTTCAGGGCAATGATTTATTATATATTTATTTCCTCTAGCGTTTCTTTTATTACTCTGAAGGCTAACATTTCAATTTTTACTTTATATATATGAATTGATTCATTTTTATTTTCAGAATACGATTGCATTATCCTTAATGCATGGTCATTAATATCTTTTATATTTTGATTTTCGTAACCGGTAAGTAATGTCAGTTTTATTCGAAAATTTTCGACCTGACTATAGAATTCTTGTCATTGTTCATCACTTTCATCATCAATTTTTTTTATTATAAACTTGCTTGTATATGAAGTTAGCAAACTTGAAAAATCATAAATTATTGTTCTGAAATCATCTATCCAATCCTGCCAGCCAAAAGTTTTGTGAATCATTAGAATTGCTGGGATTTTTCTTTGCTGGAGTAATTCCTGAAATGGATAACGGAGATGTGCTAAGGTTACAGTATTTGAACAATGTGGAAATTGATCCTAACAAAATTGTTGCGGCATCTGATTTTGGAAAAGAACTGGCAGATTATGTTCTTACTGCTTTTCAAGCTATGATGGAGAGGTGATCGTTCTAAAAAAAAATAGATAGTTTTTTCATGTTTGAGCTTGTGATGCAAAGAAGTTTTTCATGAAACAAATCATCACATTTAACAAGCAGTATTTGCTTAATAGTTTGGCTTTTTTTTATTAATGCTGGCTCAAACAAACAAAAACTATCATTGATATAGTGGCAGATTATGAGTAAATGCTAATCAGCTGTCATTTCCCTGGACCATTGTTTATAACAAGAATATCTTGAGACCCCGAAAACGATTCGCTTGAAGTTGTAATCCCAACTATCGCGAGTGTATTGTATTCGTCAATCGCCAATACCAAGTTTTTAATCTCATCCATTGCAAACTTAGCTACAAAGTTGCCACGAAGATCTGATTTCCAACTACTAATAGCTACGCCATTCATATACACAGTTGATCCCTGAACAATACTATAAGCAATATCTGTATGTACAGTTACTACCTGACCATTATTATGAAGATTAAGAACATTTGGTGCCACATCAATCGTAATCTCAAAAGCATGACATTCTGTTGGCACAATAGAAAAAATAGCCAGAGACACGATAAGACAAATAACACTAAAAAGGATTGTTTTGGAATTTTTAGATGACATATTGTTACCTCCATTTAAATTTGTTGTAAGCATCATAAAATACATAGAATTTCTAATTTCACACTATATGATAAAAATTAATTAAAGAAAAAAAATATCAATGATTAAAATAAATATGGGGAGTGTCAACTTAACTGTGTCTGGTAGAGCACAAACATTAACAAAAAATAGGAGCAGATTTTCTGCTCCTATTATTAATTATAAATTATTACTTACTAATTAGTCTTCTATAACTTCAACGTTGGCACGTGGAATAGTAACTTTTTCACCGTTTTCAAGTTCAGCTTCCAGAATTCTTACCATAGTTTCACTTTCTACTTTTGTAAGTTTTTCCGGCAAACCAGTAACTTTTCCGATCAATCCAAAATTAGGCTGGCGAATCACACGGATAGTTGTACCGATTTCTAAAGTTGCCATCTTAGCTTCTTCTGCCTTCAGCTCATCTTTTGTAAATTTTATTGGAATAATGATTTCGGGCCGCATAACACCCGCCCTGATCTGAGTAATTCCATGAATCGATGCTTTATGTCCATCAAAGCTTTTGAGTAGTTTAAAACAACTTTTTGCCATTTTAATAATACCAAAACCTTCTGTGATAACAATTGTAAGCCCGATCTTTTCATGACCGGTAATTGCTACACCAATGTTGTAGCCGAGTAGTTTTTTTAGATCTTGATCATCGATACCACCGGAGATAATACCGCTTACTCCAACTTTTTGAGCTTTCTTGATTACAGCATAACTCACAAGTGCACCACATACAATTATTTTATCTTTGCACGAATCATCAATTTTGGAAGGTTCGATAATTTCTTCAGGTGTAGAAGCAAGCATCCTAATTTCACCTGAACGTTCTCCGCTAAGCCCAAAAATACCTTGGATATAAGCAGATTTGTTTTCAATTACAACACCTTCTTCTTCAATAACATCAACAACAACGCCGTCAATAAACGCTTTTACCTGAATTGGAATACGCGGTTCACGCAGAAGCATTTGTCCGGTTATTTTAGATATACTTTCAATTTCACCATCGATAGGAGCTTTCACGGAACTTTTAAAAAATCCAAAAAAGCCGTTTGTTTCTGCTATTAATTCTCCTTTCTTAATAAAATCACCCGGTTGCATCTTGAGATATTGATTTAATGTATCTGCGGGAACACCAAGTTTATTACTGAGTTTAAACGGAACAACTTTACCGGGAAGCATGGTTTCTGCAACTACATCTTCCGCTTTTACCCTATCACCTTTTTTTACAAGAACTTTTCCTTTAAGAGGAAGAATTCTATCTTTTCTTAGAACTATACTTTTTGTTACTGTTAAACCTGGGGAATATGCTTGAGCCATTCTAACCTCCTATAAAATTTCTTTGGGATAAACATCAAATTCTTTCATCCATTTTTTAAGTAGCGGAACACGTTCAGAAGCTTCAACTGGCAGTGAGAACGGCCGTCTTCCCCTTGTATCCAGAACTATCCCAACAACACCACCATGCAGATCACAAGAGATCTCCTGATTTTTGCCTGCACCAACATCCAATCCTTTACCCGGTTTTAATGTAGCTTTTGCTGTCTCACCGACACCGCAAGGTATAAGCCTTACTTCACCGAATGGGATATTTTCTTCAAAAACTTCTCCGTTTGGAAGTTCAAGTTTTGCAATGAGAGCAATTTTACCCGGTTTCATTGTGCCTACCGGAGCTACACAGCTTCCAAGATAAATAAGGCAATCTTTTTCAAAAACTTCGGTTGCTGCTTTTTCACTGATCTCTGCCAGAACACCAAGTTGAGGCATCATGAAGATACTATCAACAGCGAGTCTGGTAATTCCTTCAGGTAGGAATGCATCTATCAGCATCATTACAGATTGGTTTCTGCGCGGAGCATGTGACATTACGCCACCACTACCAACTAGAAGATCCAAGCTCATCATATTCACAATACTTGCACCAGATACAGACTGAGCAAATGCATCAGCAATCTCACGTTTTTTCTGTCCACCTTTCAGTCCCACAGCGAATTCTTTATGTTGGATAAAAGCGTATCTAAGAGCTTCTTTGGCAATTGCCTGTTCCAGAACTAATTCTTCCAGTTTTTGTGGAATTGTAGTTGGACGGATCATCTTATTTTTTATCATATTAAGAAGTTCAGATTCATCGATATCAAATGGAACCCAGCGTAGGATATTCTTTAATCCAGCTGTTGCAAGCACATTAGAAATACTATAACTCATTCCCAGATTAGCGCTCACGGTTCTATTAAATACTTTATCTTCGGTAAATACAGAGAAGACATCGGTAGTTGCACCGCCAATATCAACTCCAAGAACTTCGATATCATTAATTTTAGCAATTGTCTGCATAATGTTTCCCACAGCAGCAGGAGTAGGCATAATTGGAATGTTCACAAGTTTACCGTTTATATGTCCCTTTGTCCAACTCATTAGCTTATTGTATCCCGGAGCTTGAGCCATAACGTGCTCCATGAATAGATCATGGATCTTATCTCTGGCAGGACCCAAATTTTCTCTTTCCAAAATAGGACGGAGATTCTCAGTAATAATAAGGTCTGTTTTGTTTCCTAGTGTTTCTTTGATGATATCTTGAGCCGCTATATTTCCTGCATAGATTACTGGAAGTTTATAACTGGAACCAAGACGCGGCTTAGGATCGGCAGCACCAACAAGTTCTGCAAGTTCCGCTACGTGTTTTGTAGTTCCACCGTCCACGCCACCAGCCATAAGTATCATGTCTGGACGCAACTGGCGAATCCTTTCAATCTTCTCATAATTTGCTCGTTTATCGTTACTGGCGATAAGGTCCATCACAATTGCTCCTGCACCTAAAGCAGCACGTTCTGCGCTTTCTCCGGTCATTTTAGCAACAACACC
>JAGGWC010000176.1 GCA_021157645.1 Candidatus Cloacimonadota bacterium
ACTCTTCCATCGCTTTGGCATGAAGCTGGATATTACTGCTATACTTTCTCTCAGTGAGCAGCATCAATTTATAGCAGCTATCACCAATATTTTCCAACTCATTCACAATTCTCATTATAGCATTCAGGTTCATCACACTACGCTCGCTTAAATCTTCTTTTGAACATTCCACCAGAAATTTTGTGATCTCTATCTGCATTTGATCACTCAGTTCTTCCATTGCTTTAACTTTCTTTACAGTACCACCCATCTTTTTATCAGGGCTACGAAATACTTTCAGGAAAGTATCGAACATGTCATTGATAAGTTCAACCATTTTATTAAGTTCAGATTTTGCAGTTTGAATATTCATCTGACCTGTATCCTGCAAACCGGTTTTTATGTATTGAAGTTTATATTCTGTGGACAGATCACTTTCTTTTGGCTTCACAAGTTTTTCCACAAGTTTGGCAAAAGGAATTATAAATGGTATAAAGATCAGAGAGTTTATGATATTGAAAACAGTGTGAAACAATGAAAGATTAAGTGGTAAGTTTACTTGTAGGCTGGAATCCCAAGGTGCAATTTTAAGAATAAACTGTGTAAAATAGCGGAAAATTAATGCCATCCAAATTACACCAAATATATTAAAAAGAAAATGAGCTCGAGCTGTTCGACGAGCATTCACATTTGTTCCTATAGAAGCCAGATAGGCAGTTACAGTTGTTCCAATGTTCTCACCCAGCACAATTGCCGCAGCAGTCTCAAAGCCGATCCAACCCATATAAGCCATTGTTACAGTTATCGCCATTGCAGCACTGGAAGATTGCACCAAAACAGTAAGAACAGAACCTACGAAAACAAAAATAACAAATGAAAGAAATCCGAGATCAGTGTAATTCTTTAGAAATTCCAGGACTTCCGGATTGTTTTTGATATCAGGAACTGATTCCTTCAAAAACATTAAACCTAAGAAAAGCAGACCAAATCCAATTAATATTTCACCAATATCTCTGCGCTTTTTGAATTTAGAAAACATAAATGGTAAACCAACACCAATAACGGGTAGGGCAATTGTTGTGATCTTGAATTTAAAACCAATTAATGAGACGATCCAGGTGGTTACAGTTGTACCAATGTTCGCTCCCATTATCACACCGATTGCCTGTGTGAGACTTAGTAAACTGGCATTTACAAAACTTACTACCATCACCGTTGTAGCTGAAGAAGATTGAACCAGAGCCGTAATGAAAAAACCGGTGAAAATTGCAGCAACACGATTTGCTGTCATGTAATTTAAAATTGATTGCAATCGTTTGCCGGCAACTTTTTGAATTCCTTCACTCATAACGCGCATTCCAAAAAGGAACACTCCAAGAGCACCCAATAATTTAAATATTGTTAATATCATTTTTTCCCCATAAAAAATAATTTATTAATTATATTATATTAAAGAAATGTTAAGAATTAATAAAGATTTGTTAATAAAATATACTTAAGCGAATGGAATTATTGATAACTCTAAGTTATAAAATAGATTAGACGATTCAATTATATCTCTCAATAATCCTACTCACATTCAATTCTCTTTCTTCTTTACAAAATCACTAAGAAACTAAAATTCTTATTCAGATTATTTATAAGGATAAGAGATATGAAATCATTAGTATTAGCAGAAAAACCCAGTGTTGGTAAAGATCTGGGAAGAGTTCTAAAGTGTCGACCTCGTGGTAGAGGCTTCATGGAAGGTGATAAATATGTTGTTACCTGGGCTTTGGGGCATCTCGTTACATTAGCTGAGCCAGAAGTCTATGATGCAAAATTCAAGCGTTGGAATCTGGAGTATCTTCCAATGATGCCAGATAAAATGAAATTAAAAGTTATAAAGCAAACTTCTCAACAATTTAGAACAGTGAAATCTCTGTTGCAAAGAAAAGATATTTCTGAAGTTATCATTGCAACTGATGCAGGTAGGGAAGGAGAACTGGTAGCACGCTGGACTATTATGCTGGGTGGTTGGAAGAATAAGCCGATGAAAAGATTATGGATATCTTCCCAAACCGATTCTGCCATCAAAGACGGATTTGCCAACCTGAAACCTGCTAGTAATTATGATAGCCTTTTCCATGCTGCGGTGGGAAGAGCCGAAGCTGATTGGTTAGTTGGCTTAAATGTAACCCGAGCTCTCACGTGTAAATTTGATGCACGTTTGAATGCCGGACGTGTTCAAACACCTACTCTGGCTCTAATTGTAAATCGAGAAAATGAAATTGTGAAATTTGATCCTGTGAAATTTTGGAAACTAAATGCAATCTGTTCAGGTTTTACTGCTTCCCGACAAGATTCAAAAGGAAATGATAGAATCTTTGAAAAAGATAGGGCAGATAGTTTACTTGCAAAACTTAAGGGAAAAGATGCGATAGTTACTTCTGTTACACGAAAATCCAGATCAGAATCTGCTCCACTTGCATATGACCTTACCGAATTGCAGCGAGATGCGAATCGTCGCTACGGAATGAGTGCAAAGGATACTCTGCGATGTACACAGACGTTGTATGAACGTTTTAAATTGGTTACTTATCCTCGTACAGATTCCCGCTATATTACAAAAGATATGATACCTACTCTTAAACAGCGTTTGCAGCAGGTTGCTAAAGCAGGTTATAATGGGAAGGTTCAACCGCTATTACAAAAGGAATTGAACCCTTCTGCCAGATTTGTGAATGATGCAAAAGTTAGTGATCATCACGCAATTATTCCCACCGAAATTCCCGTGCATCTCAATCTATTATCCAATGATGAAAAGAAAATCTATGATCTAATAGTTAAACGTTTTATAACAGTTTTATATCCACCTTATAAGTATGAACAAGTTATTATTTTGCTGGAAATTGAGAAAGAAATTTTCCGGGCAACTGGAAGGATCGTGAAAGATCTTGGTTGGAGGGCTGTCTCTTCCATTATGAAAGATGAAGATGATGAAGAAGTGCCAACTCGTTCAATTCCGGAATTAGTAAAAGGACAGATCGTAAAGGTGAATGATCTAAAACTTGTTGCTTCCCAGACTAAACCACCATCCCGATACAACGAAGCAACTCTTCTTACAGCTATGGAAAATCCTGGTAAATTTATTGAAGATGAAGAACTGCGAGATTCCATAAAAGGTGGATTAGGCACTCCCGCAACAAGAGCAGACATTATTGAAAAACTTATCAAGGGTTATTATGTAGAACGGATCGGAAAGGAAATGATTCCTACTGCTAAAGCTTTTGAATTGATCCGATTAGTACCGGAAACGCTCAAACATCCAGAGCTTACTGCAAACTGGGAAAAACGATTGGGTAAAATTATTACTGGTGAAGAAGATAAACAAAGATTTATTGCAGATATAAAACAGAGTACAATTGATTTGATCAGTAAGATAAAATCGTCACAATTAAAATTTGAGATCACGAATATGAGTAAAGAAAAGTGTCCAATTTGTGGAAAACCAATGATGAAATTTACTAATAAACTAGTTTGTAGTGATCGTAAATGTGGGCATGAAACGGGAGCAGAAAAAAAGATAGGAATGCGAACCGGGCGTAAATCCAGGAAGGATCATCAAATGGATAAACGACTTTTAAATCAATACGGTAAACAGAAAAAAAATCAGGGAGAAACTCTGGGTGATCTGTTTGATATATAGGTTAACTGAAACAGGATTATTGCCACGAAGACACAGCGTCACAAAGGACACAAAGTAAATCTACCGAACTTGAGTTGAGAACAGTGAAAGAATATTATTTTCATTTGTAATCAGATGCAAAGCTGAATGTAAATCCACAAGATCCTTCGTAAGTGAAGCTATAAGTAACCTCAGGAAGACAGAAATCCCTTCCATGGTGGGGCAGAAAAAGAATTATCATGATTCTATTCTAGGGAGAACATGGTCATGAATCCAGTTCTACTTGATGTTTAACCACAGTTCCCTTAGCAATATATATCGTATCTTCTGCAATATTAGTGGATAAATCTGCAATTCGTTCGAGGTTAGAAGCAATTTTATTTAGATGAATTGCTCGTTTGATTGTGGTGGGATCATCCATCATATAAGTGATCAATACGCGATAAATGTGTTCTTTCATTTCATCTACAATATCATCGTCGATACAAACCTGTTCTGCCAACTTGGCATCTTCGTTAATGAATGCATCAATTGATTGCTTCACCATATTTATAGTAGCTTCAGCCATTGCCGGTATATTAATCAGTTTTTTAATAAATGGTTTTCGGATAAGGTATTCTGCACTTTGAGTGATATTTTCTGCCAAGTCACCCATCCTTTCCAGATCATTATTCATCTTTAATATCATCAGTATCATGCGCAGATTCTTCGCTTCTGGTTTTTGCAAAGCAATCAAGGTAATTGCATCTTCCTCGATTCGAACTTCATTGGTGTTCACCAGTTCTTCTATTTCAAGTACTTTTTCCAACTTAGAATTGTCTTTTCCCAGAAGTCCATCAATTGAAAGTTTGATCATCAAATCAACCTGATTTGCTTGCTCTATCACTGCTTTTTTGAGTTCTTCTATCTGTTGTTTTAACATCAATCTTTCTCCTTCATCATTTCTGAGGAGAACATAAGTTCAGCACTCCTTTTATTTAAAGCAATGGGAACGTTTTTAAGTACGCAGATCCTGAGTAAGGTTTGAATATCATGTTCATGACCATGAGGTGTTCTTACGTCGATCATGAAAATTATTAGATCAATATTCCCTTGTAATACTTCATTTGCTATTACAATATCTCCACCATCAGGTCCATGTCCCAAAGGATCTATGTTTAGCCCTGTGACAGAATTTACTGTCTCGCAAGTACCTTCGGTTCCTACTAAATTATATTTTCCTAAAATAGCTCTATTCTTATTTGCCCATTCTGCCATGTTCACTTTTTGCTTATCATGCGCTACTAATGCAATTGTCTTTATCATTACTTCTCCTTATTCTTGTTATTTATCTCAATCATTAACCTTAACCTCTATCCAAACACGCCGCTTAAATAAGCTTCTGTTCGTTTATCTTTTGGAATGGTGAACATTCTTTTAGTTTCATCAAATTCTACCATTTCACCCAGATACATAAAGGCTGTATAATCAGAAATTCTACCTGCTTGAGCTATATTGTGAGTTACTATCAGGATGGTTACTTTATCTTTTAATTCCAGGCAAAGTTCTTCTATTTTAGCTGTAGATTGAGGATCGAGTGCTGATGTAGGTTCATCCAGTAAAATAATATCAGGATTATTAGCCATTGCTCTGGCAATACAAAGACGCTGCTGTTGTCCACCGGAAAGGGAAAATGCAGAAGAACTCATACGATCTTTAACCTCATCCCAAAGCCAGGCATTCTTCAAGCTGGTTTCTACAACCTCATCGATATAACTCTTCTTTTCTCCGCGTAGCTTTAAACCGTAAGCGATGTTATTATAGATAGATTTTGGAAATGGATTCGGTCTTTGGAAAACCATTCCAACTTTGGTTCGAACTTTTGTAACATCAATTCTGGATTTATAAATATTCTCTTCATTCAAGAGAACCTTACCTTTGATTTTTGCTTCAGGGATTAAGTCATTCATACGATTGAAACAACGCAGAAGAGTTGACTTTCCACATCCCGAAGGGCCAATAAGAGCTGTTATTCTTTTATCATAAATTGGTATATTTACATTTTGAAGGACTTGTTTATCGCCAAACCAGAGATTTAGATTCTCTGTTCTAATATGTGCTGTGAGTGTGCTATTTTGATTCATTATTGCATTTACCATTTTCTCTTTTTCCTCATATTATATCGAATTATTATTGCTATTGCACTTACAAATAGTACCAGTAACAGAAGTACAACAGCCGTTCCATATGCTATTGGAACTTGTTTCTCGGCATGTGCACCTTCTGTCATTAAAGCATATATTTGATACGGTAGCACCATCACTTCATCCATTATTGAAGTTGGTAATCTTCTTGTGTAAAAAGTAGCTGCAGTAAACAGGATTGGTGCAGTTTCTCCAGCCACACGACCGATACTGATTATAGTTCCAGTGAGAATATTTGGAAGTGCTGTGGGAAGTAAAACTCGTAAAATTGTTTGTCGTTCTGTTGCACCCAACGCAAGTGACGCTTCTCTAAAATCTTTTGGTACACTGCGCAGGGCTTCTTCACTGGCATTTATCATTACAGGAAGAGCCAGAATTGCCAGGGTGAGTGATCCCGATAAAATGGATACATCCAATTTCATGAGCTGCACAAAAACAGTTAGACCGAATAAACCATAAATAATTGATGGTACACCAGCGAGTGTGTTAATGGCAATTCTTACTGAACGTACAAGCCAGGCTGGTTTCCCATAGCTTACCATATATATTGCTGTAAAAATACCTAATGGAAGGGAGATGCCGATAGATATAACTGTAAGCCAGAATGTTCCCACAATAGCGGGGAATATTCCTCCTTCAGTCATAAATTTTCTCGGTGATTCGATTAAGAATGACCATGTTACAATTTTGCCACCTTTACTAAAGATAACATAAAGGAACATTATTAAAAATATGGCAGTGACAGCTATGAATATGCGAAGAAGGTTAACTCCGATAAATTGTTTTAATTCACGTTTAGTCATTATAATTACTTCCTTTGTCATCCTGACGTATCTTGCACGCTGTTCTTAGGAAGGATCTCCTGATTTCACGAGAAGTAAAGCTGATAGAATTTTCACGGGATTCTTCGTGGGTAAGGCTAAAAGGAACCTCAGAAAGACAATTATCACTTTTTCTTTCAGGTTTTTCAAATGATTTGAAATGAGATTGCTTCGTAACATGCCGTAGAAAGATACCTCGCAAAGACTCAATTTTGTCTCTCTGAGTACAACCCACAAAGGCTTTCGACGAAGAGTCTATGTAAGATGAGATTCTTTGTGGGAAAAGTTGGCAGAATCTCTCAGAATGACTGTTCATAGTATTGATCTTGATCATATCTAGTGCCTCTTTTTAAGAAATACAAATTCAGTTATTAAATTTGTTATAAAGGTTATAATAAATAGCACGATTGCAATTCCAAATAGAGCATGGAAGTGAGGACTTCCAATAACCGTTTCTCCCATTTCAGCAGCTATTGCAGCCGTCATAGGTCTTACTGGTTGGAATAAACTTTTTGGTATTTGAGCTGCTCCACCTGCTATCATTATCACAACCATTGTCTCTCCCATTGCTCTACCAAAACCCAATAGGATACTTCCAATAACACCAGATTTTGCTGCAGGAAGAACTACCCTAATTATTGTTTCCCATTTGTTTGCACCAAGGGCAAACGATGCTTCTCTTTGATTCTTAGATACAGTAGAAAGCGCATCTTCACTCATGCTGGAAATTATTGGAACAACCATTATTCCTAAAATAATTGAAGCAGAAAGGGCATTTAATCCAGTTGGAATTCCAAAAACTTTTATAAGGAAAGGAGATAGAAATGCCATACCGAAAAGACCATATA
>JAGGWC010000168.1 GCA_021157645.1 Candidatus Cloacimonadota bacterium
GAACTCGAATTCTTTCACATTTTCTACCGACCAATAATTATAATCTCGGTAATACTCCCAAAGAGCTTATCGAATCAGAAAAACGATATGCCCAATCTGATGTTTCTGATGAATTCTTGAATCTTTATGGAATTGGAGATGGTGGTGGTGGACCTTCAGCACATCATATTGAAATGGGATTGCGGCAGCAAAATCTGGAAGGAGTTCCCAAATTCAAGTTTTCCTTTGCAGAAGATTTCTATAAAAAGATCGATAAAATTCCTAAAGAAAAGCTTCTACTTTGGAGTGGAGAACTCTATTTGGAACTACATCGTGGAACATACACCACACAGGCTTTGATGAAAAAACACAATCGACTGCTCGAGCAAAAATTGCATAATATTGAATTTTTAGGATCGCTGGTAGAAGATTTCCAACAATCAGAATTAGATGAGATTTGGAAAAATACACTTCTCAACCAATTTCATGATATTCTACCCGGTTCATCCATAAACTGGGTTTATAAAGATGCTCATAAAATGAGCAGGGAAAACCTAAGAAAATTGGATGAACTTGAAGAGAAATTACTTATTCAATTACATGGGAAAAAGGGAAATGAAACAGAAAAATTTGTTGTTTATAATTCTCAACCTTGGAAGAGAAAAGAAATTATTCAATTAGTTGTAAATGATGGGCAATACTGGGTTGGGGATGGAACATCAAGTTCGATTTTAAAAGCTGAGAATGGTAAAATTGATTATCCGCTTGAATTACCATCTTGTGGCTACACCTGCATTTTAATTGAACAAACTGATATGAATTTTCCTCATAAAGATAATAAATTAAAAGCAAAAGAATCCACTATAGAAAATACATTGATCAAAGTAAAATTTGCAGAAGATGGAGCAATTGCTTCTATCTATGATAAAGTGGAAAAACGAGAAATGCTGGCAGGAAAAGCGAATGAACTGTTGTTGTGGGAAGATGAGCCGAACAACTGGGGAGCGTGGGACATAAATCATTTTTATCGTGAAACAACTCCCCAAAAAGTAGAGTTAATATCTTCTAAAATAATTCACAGATCAGATTATTCTGCAATTTTACAGCAAAATTTTAAGATTGGGAATTCAACTATTGAGCAAAAAATTTCAATAACAAAAAATTCAAAATTGATAAAATTTGAGAATAAAGTAGATTGGAAAGAAGAGCGTAAAATGCTGCGTGTTTCAGCTCAGCTAAATATTTATTCGCCCAAAGCTTCATATGAAATTCAGTATGGAACGCTGCAAAGACCAACTCATTCTAATACAAGTTGGGATGCTGCAAAATTTGAAGTTGCAGCCCAAAGATTTGCCGATCTTTCCCAACCAGATTACGGTTTTGCCATTTTGAATGATTGTAAATATGGGCATCATATCAAAAGAAATATAATGAGTTTAAATTTGCTGCGTAGCCCCAAAGATACCGATAAAGAAGCCGACCTGCACATTCACGAATTTACTTATTGCTATTATCCTCATAAAGGTTCAATTATAGAATCTGACGTGCTGCAAATGGCGCATAATTTGAACAGTCCATTAATGCAATTTCCTGTAGCAGAATTTCCTGAAAACAGACAAAGATCATTTTACAATATTATAGGGAAAAAAGTGAAACTGGAAGTTATCAAAAAAGCGGAAGATGGGAATGGCATTATTTTGCGTATGTATGAAACTGCCGGAACGAATGCAGAGATAACTTTCCAAACTGCAAAAGAATGGATTGAGTTGATCGAGACTAATATGTTGGAAAATGAAATTGAACAGATTTGTGGGAAAGCAAATGAAATTAAATTACAATTTAACCCTTTTGAAATAAGAACTTTTAGGATAGTTTAAAATATGCAATACTCGATCTGGATGAATAGTAAAGACCAAAATAAAGATGAATGGAAACGTGATTTTACAAAATTACAGAGAGCAGGAATCTCAAATATTTTCCTGAGTGGTAAAATAGAAGATTTAGAAAATGCCTTGAAATATGCTGCTGATTTCAATCTTCAAATTCACGCTTGGATATTCACTATGATCTGTAATGATGAAAATATCATTAACCAGCATCCCGACTGGTTCACAGTAAATGGTTTAGGAGAGCGTTCTCACGAAAATCCCCAATATGTAGAATATTACAAATGGCTCTGCCCAACTCACCCTGAAGTACACGAATACTTAAGGGAACAAGTGAAAAAGCTCTGTAAAATTCCAGAGTTAACCGGAATTCACCTGGATTATATCCGATATTGTGATGTGATCTTACCGATCGGTTTACAATCAAACTACAATTTAGTTCAAACAAAAGAAGAACCACAATTCGATTATTGTTATTGTGAACAATGTCGATCTGCATTCAAACAGAAATATGGAGTCGATCCGGTTGATCTGCCGGATCAATCTAAAAATCAGAGTTGGTTACAATTTCGTTACGACAGTATCACAAATATAGTAAACATACTTACAGAAATAATTCATCAACATAATAAAAAAGCAACAGCTGCGGTTTTCCCTGTGAGCATGCAGAAAAACGTTCGGCAAGAGTGGCATAAATGGAAACTGGAAGCTGTTTATCCGATGTTGTATCATTCTTGCTATGATGAGGATCTCGAGTGGATTGGAAAAGAAATCCGGAAGGGTAAACAGTTATTAAAATCTACAGAACTACACTGTGGCTTGTACATTCCAGCTATTGAATCGAATAAACTGATGCAGGCAATAGAAATTGCCATAAATAATAATGCAAATGGAATTTCTTTTTTTGATTTTAACGCAATGAAAGATGAACATTGGAAGATACTGCAAAGTAAGGTTGCACGTTGCTGAATGCCCAACATGAAAAACCTTTACACATTTAGACAATATTCAAGTTCTTTCAATATGTTTTACAAATGATCTTTTTTGGATTTAATCCCTATTATAGTTTTTAACATAGGCAAATTCATTTTGATTCGTTACTTATCCTGTTGATACTGTAATCGATACAGATCGTAATAGAGCCCTTCTTCGGCAAGCAATTCCTGATGATTTCCCTCTTCCACTATCCTACCTTTATGAAGCACAATTATTCTATCTACATGTTGAATGGTGGAAAGACGGTGTGCAATGATAATGGAAGTTCTATTTTCCATTAATTTTTTAAGCGCATCCTGGATTAATATTTCTGTTTCTGTATCAATATTAGCAGTTGCTTCATCAAGAACGAAAATGGCAGGATCATAAGCCAGAACCCTTGCAAAGGCGATGAGTTGGCGTTGACCAACACTGAAAGTAGCTCCGCGTTCCATTACTGGATCCAGATATTTACCAGGTAGACTATCAATAAATTTATGCACATTCACATATTTAGCAACCTGTTCAATATTTTCATCGGTGATATCTTTATTATTGAGAATTATGTTATCTTTTATTGTTCCAGAAAATAGGAATACGTCTTGTTGTACAATACCAATATTATTTCTGATCTCTTCGAGAGAAAACGTTTGCTGGTCTTTCCCATCGATAATAATGTTTCCCTTTTGGAACGGATACATTCCTGCTATAAGATTTATTATGGAAGTCTTACCTGAACCAGTATGTCCTACAAAAGCAACTTTTTCACCGGGTTTAATTTTGAATGAAATATCTTTTAGAACATAATCGTCATCATTATAGGCAAGCCATACATTCTTAAATTCTATTTTGCCAAGAAAAGAATTTCCGTTCTTTTGATGATTTTCAATCCTGAAATCCTCGGTTTTATTTCCCATTAAATCAAATATTCTCTCGGTTCCAGCCATCGCAGCTTGTAAAATATTAAATTTCTCACTCAAACGATTTATCGGTTCAAAGAATCTATCCAAATAACTTATAAAGGCGATGAAAATTCCTAAAGTGATTACATTATCGAGGATCATGCCACCACCATACCATAATAGAATTGCTACTGCAACTCGGCGCATGGAATTTATCAGCGGACGGAATAGAGCAAAGAGTTTCATTTGTGATATTGACCTTTCATAATACTCTTTATTTATTTTCGCGAATTCGTTTTTCTTTCGTTCATTCTGGTTAAAAAGTTGAATTATCTTTACACCGGAAATACTTTCTGCCAAGGTTGAATTTATTTTGGCAATTTTCTTTCTCACTTCCCTATAAATGATCCTGCTTCTTTTCATAAAAATACTGAAAAGTACATACACCACAGGAAGTACGGTAAACGTGATCAGGGCTAATTTCCAGTTGAAAATAAGCATCATAATGATAATACCGCTCAGGACAAAGAATTCCTGTAAAAGTTGTATCAGCCCGTTACTGAACATTTCATCAAGTGTACGAACATCATTGGTTATACGAGTAACCAATCGTCCAATCGGATTCTTATCAAAAAATGAAAGCGGCATTTTGGAAACATGAGCGAACACATCACGTCGTAGATCGTACATAGCATGCTGAGAAGCATAATTTATCATAAATATCTGTAGATAATAAAAGCCAAATTGGGCAACAATTATAGAGAATAAAATCAATCCGAAGACCTTAATCTTATTAATATTATAACTTTGAATTCCCCGAAGTTGCTCTTTGTCCAAAACACCTTCATCTTTTAATTGGAATAATTCAGCAGAGCTGACTGCAAGAAACTCATTAGAAAGTATTTTAATATTTGCATCTTTTAACAATTCAAGATTTGTTGTTTCATTGGTGATCAGTGTAACTTTTTTGAATAACCTGTTTTGCTCTTTTAGTTGTAAAGTTTCTTCTTTTCTTATGAAATTTAATTTATGATCCGAGAATACAAGATAGAATTTACCTGCATTAGAATATTCTACAAACTTAACTTTTTTGTATTTTTCTATAAATTGCTGCTGTTCATTTTTAGAATTGAATTCAATCAAGTCTTTATTGGAAGTAATGTGTTCATCAACTGCAATTTTGGTGATAGCCGGCATAGCAAGTTCACTACTAGCTATCAGGAGTAACATGATAAAGGAAATGATCACATAGAATTTATATGGCAATAAATACTTGATGAGTTTTTTCATCATCACTCTGTCATAGATCTTTGCCTTTATATCATCTTCATTAAATCCTGATGCACCGTGCCCCATTTATTTCCTCTTATCCGTGTGTTTTGTTGCTGAGATCTTCTCTTCCAATTGTTGTTTTTCAAATAAATCTCTATATATTCCTTTAATTTTTAATAATTCTTCATGCGTTCCCTGTTCAGCGATTTTTGCATCATCAATAACAATAATTTTATCTGCATGCTGTAATGATGATATCCTGTGGGCAATAATTATAGTGGTCTTATTTTTTCTGAGTTTAATTAAGTGATCTAAAATTCGTTTTTCAGTTTTAGTATCTACTGCAGATAAAGCATCATCAAGTATGAGAATATTTGGATCTGTGATCAGGGCACGGGCGATGGCTATCCGTTGTTTCTGTCCACCGGAAAGTGTAACTCCCCGCTCACCGACAACTGTTTCAAATCCTTCCCTAAAATCTATAATATCATCATAAATCTGTGCATTTTTAGTTACTTGGATTATCTCTTCTTCAGTTGCCTCCGGTTTTCCCAAAATTATATTTTCTTTAACTGTTTGAGAAAAGAGAAAAATATCTTGTGGAATCATAATTATATTTTTTCTTAAAACTTCTAACGATATTTTATATATTTCATTCTCATCAACAAATATGCTTTCTTTAGGCGGATTGTAAATTCTGGTTAACAGATCGGTTAAGGTTGATTTTCCACAACCGGTTTTTCCAACTATCGCCAATGTTTCCCCAAACTCGATAGAAAAAGTGGCATCTTCAAATATCAATGGATTTTTTTCATTATAACGGAATGTGAGATGTTTGAATTCAATTTTACCTTTTAGTTGTGAAATAGAATGATCTACAGTTTTTTCATCGATGATTTCCGGTTGTTCATCAAATATTTCATTCAGTCGTTTTAAGGATGCCGTACCCCGTTGATAAAGATTCACAACCCAGCCAATTGCTATCATTGGCCAAACGAACATTCCCAAATATTGGATGAAAGCAATAAATTGACCGATCGTGATCTCGCCTATCATGGTTGCTTCTCCACCATACACCATCACGATCATCATACTAAGCCCAATAATAAGCATAAAAGAAGGATGAAATATTCCTTGAATACGAACAAGTGAAAGATTCTGTTTTACATAATCATAGGCTGAATCAGAGATTTTTTCCAGTTCCGATTCTTCCTGAACAAAAGCTTTTACGACTCGAATCCCGGAAATACTCTCCTGAACTTTCCCTGACATTGTGGCAAATGTCTTTTGAACTTTCCCAAAACGATGATGGATCTTCTTACCTAAAACGATAATAATAATGCTGAGTAGCGGAAGAGGAATTATTGAAAGTAGGGTGAGCCGTAAATTTATATTTACCATAAAGAAAAGAGAGGCAACAGTGAGCACTATTATATCAACACCAATAACAAAACTAAACCCAACCAGCATCCGTACCGCATTCAGATCATTAATGGCATACGCCATCAGATCACCCGTCTTGATCCTATTGAAGAAATTTGCAGAAAGTGACATTAGATGATCAAAATATTCCTGTCGCACACTTCTATCTACAAACCAGGCACTTCCTAAAAGAAAAAAACGCCAGAAATAACGCATAAATGCCATGAGAGCAGCAATTAAAAAAATAGCTCCACCGGCATAAAATAAGTTAAGTTTTGTGAAACCTTCCGTGCCAATCCCATCAATTGCATACTGCATTATTTTGGGAATAACAAGTGAAATCAGATCGATAATGATTAGAAGGGTTATCCCGAAAATCAACTTGTGGATATTCTTTTTAATGAATGGAGTTATTTTTTCAAAGGTTTTCATTAGATGATCAGATCATTCTCCATATTTTTCAATATAGAGTATCGCACATTTCTTTGCCATCGAACGAATTTTACCAATATAAGCCGCTCGTTCTGTCACGCTGATTACACCTCGGGCATCAAGCAAATTGAACGTGTGAGAACATTTCAATAAATAATCGTAAGCAGGATAAACCATCTTTTCCCCGATAAGAAATTCAAATTGTTTTTCATGATCTTTAAAGATCAAAAACAACGATTTCACATCAGCAAGTTTAAAATTATATTCGGAAAATTCCACCTCTTTATCAAAAAACATTTCACCATATTTTGTCGTATCATTCCATTGCAGATCTTTGAAATCATCAACTTCCTGAATGTACATCGCCAAACGTTCTAACCCATAAGTAAGTTCCACGCTAATAGGAAATATTTCGATACCGCCAATTTGCTGAAAATAGGTAAATTGGGAAATTTCCATACCATCCAGCCAGACTTCCCAACCAAGTCCCCAAGCTCCAAGAGTTGGTGATTCCCAATCATCTTCCACGAAACGAATATCATGTTTCTCAGTTTCGATTCCTATAGTCTGCAAACTCTTTAAATAAAGTGTTTGAATATCATCAGGTGAAGGCTTTATTATTACTTGAAATTGATAATAATGCTGCATTCTGTTAGGGTTTTCTCCATATCTACCATCTTTTGGGCGACGACAAGGTTGTGCATAAGCTATCGAAACCGACTTCTTACCCAAAGCACCAAAAAAAGTTGCTGGGTGGAAAGTTCCGGCACCCATATTTTCGTCATATGGTTGTAAGATATTGCATCCGTTTTCTGCCCAGAAATGCTGTAACTTTAAAATTATATCCTGAAAATTCATTGTTACTCCAACTTCCTATAATTATTAATCTTTTCTTTTTGTTTTGTTCATGAGTCAAGCTGAATTTTACTACAACATAGTTTTGTGAAATTAACAAGTTAAAAAAACTTGTCAGATTTAACTTTCTAAAAATCATCGGAGCAATTAAAAAAATAAAGTACTTAAGGAGAACATTATGAATTTTACTGACAAAAAGATCGTAAAGAAATCGAGAAGATATTTTTCAGAAAATCTCGATGTGACAAAATGGGAAAATGTAGAAATTGAAATGAAAAAATTGGAAGAAGAGAAGATAACAACACCAAATGAACTTATAAATTTCATGGAAAAAGTTGGTGAACTTTCTGATATTCTTTCCGAAGAGATGGCTTGGAGATATATTAACATGACGCGTTTTGCAGATAACGAAGAATATTCAAATAAATTCAACGAATTTTATGCAGAAGTTATTGCCAAAACCAAACCATACGATTTTAAATTTAATCAGAAATTCTATGACAGCCCATTTCGCCAAGAGTTGGATAAAGATGAATATGCACATCTGAATATGATAATTGCCAATGATATAGAATTGTATCGCGAAGAGAATATTCCACTTCAAGTTAAAGAACAAGAATTAGCTAATAAATATGGCTCTATTTTTTCAAAACTAACCGTAACTTACAAAGGTGAAGAGAAAACAATATCTCAACTTGCACCATTCTTGAAAGATCAAGATAGAGGGGTTCGTAAGGAAGTTTGGAATCTTCGTATGGAAAAAATGATGGAGAAACATGAAGAGTTCAATAAACTTTTTGACGAAATGAAAGAGCTTAGAATTCAGCAGGCAAAAAATGCCGGATTTGATAATTACCGTGATTATATGCATCAGGCAAAAGGACGTTTTTCCTATTCACCACAAGATATTATGAAATTCCATGATGCAGTAGAAAAAGAAGTGGTTCCATTCTTAAAAGAGTTTACTGAAGAACGAAAAAATATCTTAAAACTAGATTCTGTAAAGCCATGGGATACTTCCGTTGATCTGGATGGAAAAGTTTTGAAACCATTTAAGGAAATCGATGAATTCATAGATAAGGGAATTGATATTCTGCACACAATAAAACCGGTATTTGGCGAGAGATTGAACATGATGAAAAATTCTAAATTTCTTGATCTGGAAAATAGAAAAGGAAAAGCACCTGGAGGATATAATTATCCTCTGCAGGAAACAGGTGCTCCCTTTATTTTTATGAATGCAATTGGATTACATAGGGATATTGTTACTTTACTCCATGAATCGGGACATGCGATGCACACATTTGCGATGAAAGACATCAAACTTAACCCCTATAAAGGAACTCCCAGTGAAGTTGCAGAACTCGCTTCCATGGCAATGGAATTCCTTTCGATGGATCATTGGGATAAATATTACAGTGATGCAAGCGATTTAAAAAAAGCAAAACGTGATCAACTCAAAGGTGCTTTAAGTTTCCTGCCATGGTGCATGATCGTTGATGCTTTTCAACAATGGATATATACAAATTCTAAGCATACAATGGAAGATCGGGAAGAATATTTTCTCTCACTTTTACAGAGATATGATACAGGTATAGATTGGACAGATGTAGAAAAATTTAAAAAATTACTCTGGCTTTTCCAACTCCATATTTTTGAAGTTCCATTCTATTATATTGAATACGGAATGAGCCAACTTGGAGCACTTTCTGTTTATAGAAATTACAAAAAATTTGGAAAAGAAAAAACATTAGAAAAATATGAAGATTTCCTTAAGCTTGGTTACACTGTTCCGGTGGATAAACTTTATGAAGTTGCAGGAATAAAATTTGATTTCTCTGCCAAATATGTAAAAGAACTGGTTGATTTTGTTAAGGAAGAATTAAAAGCAATTAAATAAAAATTGTTTGTCTTTCTGAGATAATCTTCGAAGAATTTTCTCACGAAGAATCTCATTTTAAATAGAGATCCTTCCAACGAACAACGTGAAAAATTCGTCAGGATGACAAAACATCTTCATTATACTAATTCACATAAAATAAATTTTAAGGAGCTGATATGGATTCAAAAATTACACTAAAATATATAATATTTATCTTACTATTAATCACACTTCCTATCTGCCTTTTTGCAGGTGAACCTTATGTGTTGATGGTTTCGTTTGATGGTTTCAGGTATGATTATGATACAAAAACAGAAACACCAAATCTTGATTTTATGAGAGATAACGGTGTAAAGGCAGAATCCATTCAACCCGTTTTTCCATCAAAGACATTCCCTAATCATTATGCGTTGGCAACAGGAGCCTATGCAGCAACCAACATGATAACTGCAAATACATTTTATGATAAAGAATTTAAGGAAGTTTACAGAATTGCTGATAAATCTAAAGTTCGAGATGCAAAATGGTATGGAGCAGAGCCAATCTGGGTGACTGCAGAAAGGCAAAATGTTAAGAGTGCTTCTTATTTTTGGGTTGGATCAGAAGCTCCAATAAAGGGCTATTTACCCTCAATTGTTAAAGCTTACGATCATAATTTTCCCTACTTATCTCGTGTAGATTCTGTAATGACCTGGCTTCAATTACCTGATGAAAAACGACCGCATCTGGTGATGTTGTATTTTGATGAACCTGATTCTGATGGACATAAATATGGACCCGAGAATCCCGATCTCATTCCTACTCTAAAATATATGGATGACATTTTGGGATACATTTTGGAGGGAATTAAAAAACTTGATATTGCCGATGAGATCAATCTGGTTCTGGTCAGTGATCATGGGATGACTTCTATAAGTCAGGATAGAATCATCTATTTAGATGATTATGTTCCCGATATGAACGCACTTTTCACCTACGGTGGTGGACCTGTGATGCAAGTCCATTTAAAAGAAAAGAATAATAGTTTGATCGGCCAAATGGATGTGCAATTAAAGAATGTTGAACATCTTTCAGCATACAAACGTGATGAGGTTCCCAAGAGATATCATTTTGTTAATAGAAATACAGGTGACTTTGTATTAGTCGCAGATGAAGGCTGGCTGATCTTAACTAAAGATGAAGAGTACAAATCCAACGGTACACACGGTTATGACCCAGCAGTGAAAAATATGCACGGGATATTTTATGCAATGGGACCTCAAATAAAATCTAATTATAAAATTGGAACATTTGAGAATATTCACGTTTATCCATTGATCTGTGAATTGCTGGGAATAAAACCTTATGCAGATGCTCCAGATGCACCGGAAGGTAGATTAGAAGTTCTGGAAGAAATACTGGTAAAATGATTATTTTAAGAAAGTTCCCGATTGGGGAACTTTCTACTTGACCTTAAATCAATTCAAATTAATTTATCTCTGTGAGTAAAAAAAATGCGTATAATTGCCAGAAAGACATTAGTTGAATATGGGAAGAAATATCCCGAAGCTAAAGGTCAACTTGATACTTAGTACATATTTGTGAATAACGTGAAGTGGAATAAATTTGCTGATGTAACAAAGTTTTCTAATACAGCCGATCTTATTCAAAAACATACTGTGATTTTTAATATTAGAGGCAATCAGTATAGATTGGAAGTGAAAATATATTTCACAGTGCAAACGATTTATGTAATTTGGTTTGGCACACATAAAGAATATGATGAAAGGAATAAGAGGAGAAAATGATGTTCAAATTAATTAAAAGCGAAACGCAATATGAAGAATATCTTAATATTGCAGAATCATTGCTAGATCTAGATCCTGAACCTGGATCTAAAGAAGGTGATGAGATTGAATTGCTTACTCTTCTTATCGAGAAATATGAAGATGAGCATTATCCAATAGATTTTCCAGATCCAATTGAAGCAATTAAATTTCGAATGGAGCATCAAGGCATCACTCAAAAAGAATTAGCTTTATACATTGGTAGTCCTAGTAAAGTATCAGAAGTTCTAAATAAAAAAAGACCTTTAACTTTAAAAATGATTCGAGCACTAAATACGCATTTAAATATACCTGCTGAAATTCTATTAGGCAAAGAAGGTGAAACAATACCAACTAGTTTTATTGATATTGATTGGAATAAGTTTCCAATAATTGAAATGTATAATAAAAATTATTTTCCTGATTTTCGCGATACAAAATACAAAGCAAAAGTTTTAGCAGAAGAAATAATGCGTCCATTACTTGAGTTTACGAAACCCTATCTTGCAATGACATCTTTAAATAGACAACATATCAGAAGTGGTTCTGAAGCTGATCCGTATGCACTTTTGGCTTGGCACGCAAAAGCATTAGTAAAAGCAGTTACAAATCCTTTGGATACAAAATTTAAAACAAACTTAATCAATGAAAAATTTATTAATGATTTATTAAGTTTAAGCAGAGAAGAAAATGGTTCTAATCTTGCACAGAATTTTTTAAAAAATTATGGAATTCATTTGATAATTGAACCCAAACTCGCTCATACACATATAGATGGATCTGTCTTTTGGAATAAATCTGAAAATCCGGTTATAATAATGACTCTACGCCATGATAGACTGGATAATTTTTGGTTTACTTTACTTCATGAAATCGGACATCTACTATTACATCTTACTCATAAAGATTATGATAATTTTGTAGATGATCTTCAATACTTTGATAAGTTAGATAATTTGGAACATGAAGCAGATAAATTTGCTACCGAAGCTTTAATTCCTCCACATTTTTGGAAAAATGATTTATTAACAGATTTTAATACAGAAAAAATTACTTCATTAGCTGAATCCATTGGTGTTCACACGGCAATTGTTGCAGGTCGAATTCGGTGGGAGAGGAATGATTATCGAATACTTTCTAGACTAATAGGAAATGGAAAAGTAAAAGTTCAATTTCCTCTTGAATTTCCAAATTAAAGTATAAGCATTGAATATATTAATAATCCAAGAATTTATAAAGATTTCAAAACATCTACCCATCATTGATGTTCGCACTCCAGCGGAATTTAGTGATGGACACATTACTGGTGCGATAAATATTCCCATTTTCTCTAGTGAAGAACGTGCTATAGTCGGCACAAAATATAAGCGGGAAAGCCGTGACACAGCTATTGCAAAGGCACTGGAATATATTGCAGAAAAGACAGATCATTATCTTGATGAATTACAAAGGTTAGTTCCTTCACAGGAAATTTGCATTTATTGCTGGCGAGGTGGAATGCGTAGCGAAGGAATGGGACATCTTTTTCAAACTGCAGGGAAAAAAGTATATCGGTTAGTTGGTGGATATAAAGCTTACCGCAATTATGTACTTGATTCCTTTAATACAGAATATATGCTCATCGTGATTGGTGGAATGACTGGAAGCGGGAAAACCGAAATTCTGGAAGAAATTGGAAAAACAAACGAACAAATGCTGGATTTGGAAGGAATTGCCAACCATAAAGGTTCAGCTTTTGGAGCACTTGGGCAGGCTGACCAACCTACAACACAGCAGTTTGAAAATGATCTTGCAGCACAATTAAATATATTTGATCCTGAAAGAAATATCTGGTTAGAAGATGAAAGCAGGATGATTGGAAGAGTAAAAATTCCTGATGATCTATTCGTTCAAATTAGAAATACAACTGTTATCAAAATTGAAGTTTCCAAAGAGAACCGCATTAACCGGCTGATAAAAGATTATGCCAAATTCAACAAAACAGATTTGATAAATTCCATTAATAATATTTCCCGAAGATTGGGTGGATTAAACACTAAACTGGCGATTGTAGCAATTGAAGCAGAAGATTATTATAAAGCAACCGATATCATTTTAGATTACTACGATAAAGCTTACACATACGGCCTTGAGAAAAGGAAAGATCAAACTATTATTCCAATCAAACTGAAAGAAGATAATCCACAGAAAACTGCGAATAAGCTGATTGAATTAATTGAATAAATATTTGCAATTCAGTAGAAAGTTTACTAGAATAAGTACTTTTTTATAATAACAAGTGTTAATCTAAAAACGATCAAATTTACCATATATTTACAAATTAAGTAAAATTTGTTTCCATAAACTTTTTATAATCTTATTGACGACTACTAAATTAAAAATAAGTAGGTTATACATTATAAATGTTGAAATTTATTGGAGATAATTATGATACAGGAAAAAATTTCAGAACTCCGGAAAAAAAGAGAAAAGGCAAAACTTGGCGGTGGAGAAAAACGTATTGAAGTCCAGCATTCAAAAGGCAAACTAACAGCTCGCGAAAGAATTAGAAAATTGGTTGATGAAGATAGTTTTGAAGAATTCGATATGTTTATTGAACATCATTGCACAGATTTTGAGATGGATAAGAAACCAAAAATCATGGGAGATGGAGTTGTTACTGGTTGCGCAACTATTAATGGCAAGATCATATATGTTTATGCTCAAGATTTTACCGTTACAGGAGGCTCACTTTCTAAAACTCATGCAGAAAAAATTTGTAAGGTCATGGATATGGCAATGAAGGTTGGTGCACCTGTTATAGGAATGAATGATTCTGGTGGTGCAAGGGTTCAGGAAGGAGTAGATGCCCTGGCAGGATATGCTGAAATATTTCTGCGTAATGTCCGGGCTTCTGGTGTGATACCGCAAATAACTGCAATTATGGGACCTTGCGCCGGTGGTGCAGTCTATTCTCCCGCTATTACAGATTTCATTTTTATGAATAAACAAACCAGTTATATGTTTGTTACCGGACCAAAAGTTGTTAAAACGGTTCTTAATGAGGATATAACAACAGAGCAATTGGGCGGAGCGATGATGCATGTTACAAAGAGTGGCGTTGCCCATTATGTAAGTGATAATGAGGAAGAAACACTTCTTCTTATTCAAAGACTTGTAAGCTATTTACCCTCTAATAATATGGAAACCCCTCCTTATATTGCACCAAATGATTCTATTGATAGATACTGCGAAGAGCTAAATTCCATTATCCCCGAAAATGCACATAAACCTTACGACATATTAGATGTGATCAACAGTATTGTAGATAGTGGTGAATTTTTAGAAACTTCTAGGAATTATGCCCAAAATATCGTGGTTGGATTTGCCAGAATGAATGGACATAGCATTGGTATTATTGCCAACCAACCCAAGGTGCTTGCTGGAGTGCTTGATATAAATGCCTCGGTTAAAGCTGCACGATTTATTCGTTTTTGTGATGCTTTCAATATTCCGCTTGTTGTATTGGAAGATGTGCCTGGCTTCCTTCCTGGAAGTAATCAGGAGCAAAATGGAATTATCCGTCATGGGGCAAAAATTCTTTATGCATTTGCGGAAGCTACCGTTCCTAAAATTACAGTCATTATTCGTAAAGCATACGGTGGAGCTTATTGTGTTATGAACTCAAGCAGTATGGGTGCTGATATTGTTTATGCATGGCCTACGGCTGAGATCGCAGTTATGGGACCTAAAGGTGCTGTAGAAATCGTATTCCGTAAAGAAGTAAATGATGCAGATGATCCGGCAAAAGTAGCAAATGAGAAAGAAGAAGAATACCGAAATAAATTTGCAAATCCTTATGTAGCCGCTAAAAAGGGTTATATTGATGACATCATCGAACCAGCTCAAACACGTTTTCGCATAATTCGCTCTCTGGAAATGCTGGCAACAAAGCGGGTTTCCAATCCAGCCAAGAAACACGGAAACATTCCGCTTTAGGATAATAATATGAAAAAAGTTATATTCCTAATAATTATAGTTTTTGCTGTGTTATCTTTTGCTGAAGAAAAATTTAGTTTTGTTCCCACTATAACCTTACAGCAAATTTCCGCTCAAACTAATATTCCGGTAAAACAAATTACACAATATCTCAAGCTGAATGATCAAACAGATTTTAATATGACAATTCAAGAACTTGGTATTTCCAATGAAGATATAAATAATGCTCTTATGGAATATAACGCTAATAAAAATTCATTTTATACTGGGATCATTTTTGTAGGAATGGGAATTGTGTTTGCAAGTCTCTTACTGGTTGGATTTATAATTAATTTGTTACAACATATTGGTAATCCCAAAAAAAAGAAAAGCTCTGCAGCACGAACTTCAGTGAACAAAGTTACAATCTCAGAAGGTCAAATCAACAGTAATGGAATAATTGCAGCTATCACCGCAATGTTTTTACATGACGCTGAAGAGAAAGACAAAATTAATCTAACATGGAAAAGAAAAACGATAAGTATGTGGCAAGCTGCAGGTATGGTAGAAAATAGAACTTTTGAAGATAGAAGAGGTAATAAATGAAAACATATAAAATGATAATAAACGGTGAAAAATACGATGCAAGGATCAAGAAATATAAAAGTGATCAAGTAATCGTTGAAGTTAATGGAATAGATTATGAAATAGAACTGGAAAGAACAAACCGTAGGAAAACAGAAATAATCCGCTCACCGAAAATGCAACCAACAATTAATGTTACGAAAACATCTTCAAAACCAATTATTACTTCTGTGGGATCTGTTCTTGCTCCCATTCCTGGATTGGTTCTTCGTTTACTTGTGAAAGAAGGCGATAAAGTGAATGTCGGTGATACACTACTAATATTAGAAGCCATGAAAATGGAATCTGAGATTGCTTCAACTGCTACGGGCACAATTAATAAAATCAATGTAAAAGAGGGCGTTTCTGTCCAGGAAGGTGAAGTTTTAATAGAAGTAGGAGCTGAGGGGTAATGGCAGAATTAATTAATTTCTTTCACACAACCGGTTTAGCTCAAATCCAACTTCCATACCTGATCATGATGGTTGTCGGCGGCATATTTATCTATCTGGGAATAGCTAAAGACTACGAACCGCTTCTACTTGTTCCAATTGGATTCGGTGTAATTTTGGGAAACCTTCCGGGAACTGAAGCTTATGGTGTTTATGCTGATGGATCAGTTATGAATCAGCTTTATGAAGGCGTTAAGTTTGGACTTTACCCTCCACTTATTTTTCTTGGAATTGGCGCAATGACTGATTTTTCCACTCTTATTGCAAATCCAAAATTAATTCTTCTCGGCGCTGCTGCACAGTTTGGAATTTTCGCTACTTTTATCGGTTCAATTCTTTTAGGATTCAATGTAATGGAATCAGGAGCGATTGGTATTATTGGTGGTGCAGATGGTCCTACCTCAATATTTTTATCTACTAAACTTGCACCCCATCTTCTCGGTCCCATAGCTATTGCAGCTTATTCTTATATGGCACTTGTTCCTGTAATTCAGCCACCAATTATAAAATTACTTACAACAAAAAAAGAACGACTTATCCACATGAAAACGCCACGGCTTGTAACTAAACGTGAAAAAATATTATTCCCAATTGTGGGAGCTCTTGTTACAATTCTCATTGCTCCTGGTGCATCAGCTTTGTTAGGAATGTTGTTCTTTGGAAATCTTCTAAAAGAAAGTGGCGTTACCGAACGACTGGCAAGAACCGCTTCAAATTCTCTAATAGATATTATCACTATACTTCTGGGGCTTTGTGTAGGAGCTTCCACGCAGGCTGTGAGAATGGTGGATGGGGTAAATATGGGATTTCTCACTTCCAGCTCTATCAAGATATTTACTTTAGGTGCTTTTTCATTTATGATCGCAACAGCTACCGGAGTTTTATTTGCAAAATTTATGAACGTATTCCTCAAAGAAAAATTGAATCCAATGATCGGTGCATCTGGTGTTAGTGCCGTTCCTGATAGTGCACGGGTAGTTCATACTATGGGACAAAAATATGATCGCAGTAACTTCTTATTGATGCATGCTATGGCTCCAAATGTAGCTGGCGTTATCGGCTCTGCAGTCGCTGCTGGTGTATTACTGGGGATTTTAGGGAATTAAATTTTTCAACACAGAGACACTATTGTTAGGCGTATCATTTTGATGCGCCCTGTTATTTTGCATTTGATAAAATATTTGGAGAATATTTATGAAAAGAATAATTGTTATTATCATATTATTGGGGGCATTAATGACACTAAATTCAGAAACTGGTTATAAACTTCCAGCCGATGAGATCGTTAAAATTTATGATACTCAAAGAAACCCGTATATTCAATTTATCCAGTTTGATAATTTCGGTTTAGAAATAAGTTATCAGCTTCATCAAACATTAGAGCAACTTGCCGAACCTTCTTTAAAACTGGCAGGAGAAAAATTTAGTAAAAAATTAAACGCTAGCCTAGAAAATTATCCAATTAATAGAATAAATATTATTAATCTGAATACCAAAGCACGAATTCCAATTCAGTTACCAAAAAATGCAAAAATAAGGAATACGATAATTTCCAATGATCATGAAAAAGCTGCTTTGCTGAATGAAACAGAGAGTGGAGTTCAACTTCTCATTGTAGATTTAGAGAATGGAAAGTGTAAAGTTTATACAAATTTTTTCATTAATGATATTTTGGAAGATGGAGTTATCTGCTGGTTGAATGATAGTAATAATATTTTACTGAAAATAATTCCTGAAGACCGTGGCAATGAACCGGCTAAACCTGTAGTGCCTGAATCTCCAGTTATTGAAGAAACATATGGTAAAGAAAGTATAACTCGAACTTATCAAAATCTTTTAAAGGATAAACATGATGAAGCACTTTTTGATTATTATTTTACATCACAAATCGTATCATTAAATACAGTAACCGGGGAGATAAACAAGATTGGAAAATCGGCGATCTATAATGAAGTTAAACCATCTCCTGATAACGAATATTTATATATTGAACGAATCCAAAGACCATATTCTTATCTTCTTCCATATTATCGTTTTCCAAAAGGATTTGAGATTTGGAATATTGACGGTAAGCTTGTAAAAATGCTTCATTCCAGACCTCTGCAAGATGAAATTCCCATTGGTGGAACTTATATTGGTCCCCGTAAATTTATGTGGCAGCCGCTTAAAGACGCATCATTGATTTGGATAGAAGCTCTGGATGAAGGTGATCCTAAAATAACTGTTGATCATCGTGATAAAATAATGTTGTTAGAATCACCAGAAACTGAAATTGCTGAAGAAATATTCAGAACAGAGCACCGTTTTTCAAGGATAGATTGGTCAGAAGAAAAAGATGAACTTATCTATTATGAATATGATCGTGATAAATTGTGGAGGAAGGGCTGGTTGTTTGAGATTGGTAATAAACCAAAGTTAATATATGATCTAAGTACTCGTGATAAATATAATGATCCCGGAAAATTAGTTCAAAGAAAAACAGAGCACGGTGAAAATGTTTTCATCAAAGATGAAGATTGTGTATTTTATAAAAATAATACTGGTGCAACTGAAAAAGGAAATTTCCCCTATCTGGCTAAATTCAATTTAATCACAAAAGAAAAAGAGATTTTATTCAGATGTAGAGATAATAATTACGAAACAATTCAGAACTTTGTTAATGAAGATTTGAATAAAATTATTATTAGAAGTGAAAATCAGAATACTCCCTCGAACTATTTCTTTGTAGATATTGAAAGTGGAAAACGTGAAGAGATCACAAATTATCCGAATAACTTCAAACAACTAACTAAGCTAAGAAAAGAAATGGTAACTTACACACGTAAAGACGGCATTCCATTATCGGGAGAGCTCTATCTTCCTGCTGACTTCGAAGAGGGGGACAGACTTCCACTGGTTATTAATGCTTATCCACAAGAATTTGCCGATAGTACAACTGCCGGACAGATCACAACTACATCAAATAAATTCAGCAGATTCAGTGGAGCTTCCGTTCGCTATTTTGCTTTGCAGGGTTATGCTGTCCTTACCAAAGCATCCATTCCAATTGTTGGAGATCCGGAAACTGTGAATGAAACATTCATCGAGCAAACTGTAAACAGTGTAGAAGCAGCAATAAAATATCTGGATGAAAGGGGTATCATCGATCCAAGTAGAGTGGGAATTACAGGTCACAGTTACGGAGCATTTATGGTGGCAAATGTGCTTGCCCATAGTAATCTGTGTGCTGCTGGTATTGCCCGAAGCGGTGCTTATAATAGATCTCTAACTCCGTTTGGATTCCAAAGCGAACGACGCACATTTTGGGAAGCAAAAGATTTTTATATTGAAGTTTCTCCGTTTGCTCATGCTGAGAAGATCACTGAACCAATTTTACTAATTCATGGCGAAGATGATCCTAACTCCGGAACTTATCCAATGCAATCCAGAAGATTTTATCAGGCATTACAAGGAAATGGCGGTACTGCAAAGCTGGTGATTCTACCTTATGAAGGACATTCTTATCGAGCAAGAAGATCAGGATTGCATGTCCTGGCAGAAATGATAGAATGGTTTGATCGGTTTGTGAAAGAGAAAAAGTAGCAGTGATTTACCTTGCGGATGGTTAAAAACCTCTGCAATGGTTAAAAGAAAATGGGTGTAATACTTTAGAACCATTGCGGAGATAGCACACCCCACGGTTAAAACCGTCCCCCTCTCAAGAGGGGATTTTTCGCAAAGAAATCATATATTTACCAACAGCACAAAATCATTGTCACCCATATAAACCATGACCAATAAAGCACCCCTGTTATTTTTTAGCACTCTTTTGCCACGTCTGCTAAAAAAATATTTGACATTTGTATTATCGAAATTAAATTGTCCTTAGTTAGCAGTTGGTGATTTGTTGTGCTAATAAAAAGTAAAGGGATAAAAATGAAAAAAAACGAGATCCGTAGAGAGAAAGTTCTGAAGCATGTTGTTGAGGAATATGTAAGCTCGTGCGAGCCTATATCGTCTAAACTGATCTGTGATAAATATTTAGCAAATACAAGTCCTGCAACTATCAGAATAGACCTGAACAAACTGGAAAAAGTGAACCTGATCTACCAACCGCATACTTCTGCGGGAAGAATTCCAACCATACAAGGTTACCGAACCTATATTGAACAAAGCAAAGATGAAATATCTAAAATGCATTTTGATGGAGCAAATATTCTACGTGAAATTTTAATAAAACATTATAAGGATACTCCTCTTGCTCTTCATTACATCATGCAGCTTCTTGCTCGTGAGACCGATCAATTAAGTTTTGTGGCAGAACCAGAAGTCTCTTATGGCTATTTGGAAAAACTTGAAGTTTTCAAAATTTCAGGTGATAAACTATTGTTTGTTGTAAGCTTAGATTCCGGTCTTGATAAAACTGTGATCCTGAAATGTGATCATAACATTTCAGCTAGTCAACTCAAAGCAATTGTTCGCTATGTAAATGACACGCTGGTTGGGCAAAGAATATTTGATATTCAAAATACTGTATTGGAAGAAATTGCAGAAAAAGTCACAGAAGAGAACACGATTCTTAAACAATTTTTAGAAGAGCTACAAAATGCTTTTTCTGAGATTAGTGATTATTATATCCATTTTGATGGGAATATATCTTTTCTGGAACAGCAGGAATTCAATGATAAAAGAGCTATACTTACGTTCCTGAATTTCATGCAAAGGCAAGATCACTTGATAAATCTGATGCAGGAAAAAGAAACTGGCTCATGGAATATTTTGATGGGTGAGGATTTCGCACAATCGGAATTTACAAATTTTGCCATGATCTTTGCTAAATATGAGATCTTTGGAATTCCGGGATATCTTGGAGTACTCGGACCTATAAGAATGAATTATACAAAAAACATCGCAATAATTAGAGATATTGCGAATATAATAACTGAAACCACGAAAAAAGGAATGGTGGTACCAAAAAAATGACAAAGAAAAAAACAGAAAAAAAACAAAATGAAAAGAAGCAGGAAAAAGTTCTCACAGTTGAAGAAAAGTATCTGAATCTTTTAGCAGAGAATGCCGAGTTGAAAGACAAATGGATACGCAATGCTGCGGAATTTGAGAACTTTCGCCGTAGATCTATTTCCGAAAAATCAGATTGGATAAAAAATGCTACTGAGAGAATCGTGTTGGAACTTTGTGATGTTGTAGATAATTTTGAACGTGCGATGCACCCTGAAGCAGAAAAAAATCGTGAATCGTATGAAAAGGGAATTGAACTCATTTTTCAACAGTTAGATGGAGTTCTAAAAAAAGAAGGTGTAGAAAAGATAGAAGCATTAGGAAAAGAATTTGATCCACAGTTCCATGAAGCTCTGGTTCACATTCCTTCCGAATTAGAAGATAATAAGATCGCGGCTGTGATCCAAAACGGTTACACAATGAACTCGAAGGTTATAAGACCTGCGCGTGTTGCAGTTTCCAACGGAGAAAAGCTGGAATCAGTAAAACCAAAAAAAGATAAGAAAAAAAAGAATAAGGCATAATGGAGGATATTATGGGAAAAATAATTGGAATCGACCTTGGAACAACAAACTCTTGCGTTAGCGTAATGGAAGGTGGTAAACCTACTGTTATTCAAAATGCAGAAGGTACAAGAACTACACCGTCTGTAGTTGCTTTTACCAAAGACAAACAAAGATTAGTAGGACAGCTGGCAAAACGTCAGGCTGTTACAAACCCGAAGAACACAATTTCTTCAATTAAAAGATTTATGGGAAGGCAACTGAATGAAGTTGGCTCCGAAATTCAAAATGTTAACTATCAGATCAAAGGTGGAAAATTTGGAGAAGCTACTGTCCATATTGATGTAGAAAATAAAGATTTCACACCTCAAGAAATTTCTGCCATGATCCTAACTAAAATGAAAGAAACTGCAGAAGCTCATCTCGGAACAAAAATTACAGAAGCTGTGATCACCGTTCCAGCCTACTTTAATGACGCCCAAAGACAAGCAACAAAAGATGCCGGTAAAATTGCCGGTCTTGATGTAAAAAGAATTATTAATGAACCAACTGCCGCAGCTCTTGCTTACGGATTGGAAAGTAAAAAAGAAGAAAAAGTAGCAGTTTACGATCTTGGTGGCGGAACATTTGATATTTCTATTCTGGAAGTTGCTGAAGGCGTTGTGGAAGTTCTTTCTACAAACGGTGATACTCATCTTGGTGGAGATGACTTTGATAAGAAGGTCATGGATTGGATATTAAGTGAATTCAAAAAGCAGGAAGGAGTAGATATTTCCAGCGATGCAATGGCTCTGCAAAGAATCAAAGAAGCTGCAGAAAAAGCTAAGATCGAACTTTCCGGTACTGCAACAACTAACATCAATCTGCCATTTATTACAGCAGATGCTTCCGGACCTAAACATCTTAACTTGGATCTCTCTCGTTCACAATTCAATAAAATGGTAGATGATCTCATCGTACGTTCTATCGGTCCTTGCAAAATTGCTATAAAAGATGCAAAACTCAGTATAGGTGATATTGATGAAATATTGGTTGTAGGTGGAAGCACGAGAGTTCCTGCTGTTATCGAAGCTGTAGAAAAATACTTCGGCAAAAAAGCAAATAAAAGTGTTAATCCTGATGAGGTAGTTGCAGTTGGTGCTGCAATTCAAGGTGGGATTCTGGCAGGTGATGAAAATCTGAATGACATTCTTCTTCTTGATGTAACTCCGCTATCACTCGGTATTGAAACTCTCGGTGGCGTGATGACATCTCTCATAGAAAGAAATACAACTATTCCAACTAAGAAGAGCCAGGTGTTCTCTACTGCTGCAGATAACCAACCGGCAGTTTCTATTGTTGTTCTTCAGGGTGAACGTTCCATGGCTGCCGATAACAGACGACTTGGTAATTTTGAACTTACCGGTATTCCTGCTGCACCACGTGGAATCCCACAAATTGAAGTAACATTCGATATTGATGCAAATGGAATTTTACATGTTAACGCTAAAGATAAAGGTACCGGACAGGAGCAATCTATAAAAATAGAAAGAACAGGTTCTTTGGATGAAAGTGAAATCGATAGAATGGTTAAAGATGCCGAAGCTCATGCTGATGAAGATAAAAAAACAAAAGAATCTATTCATGCACGTAATGAACTTGATACACTTATCTTCTCCACAGAAAAAAGTATGGAAGAACATGGTGACAAACTTAAAGATGAAGAGAAAAAACCTATCGAAGAAGCAATAAAAGAAGCTAAAGAAAAACTTGAAGAACTCACTAAAAAATCTGCTTCCAAAGAAGAGTATGAAGCTGTTCGTGATGATCTTGCTAAAAAAGCTCAAAAAATTGGTGAGATAGTATATGCTGAAGCACAAAAAGGACAGCAAGCTCAAGGCGGAACAAATCCAAATATGGGAAATGCTGATTTTGACCCAAGTAAAATGGGTGGGCAGCAGCAGCAACAAGAGAAAAAAGAAGACGGTCCAGTAGACGCTGACTTTGAAGTTGTTGACGAAGACGAAAAATAATTGAATACATTTTAGTGCGTTGATAAATGATTTTACCTTGCGGATGGTTAAAACCTCCGCAATGGTAATTGTTTATAATCAACTGTTGTGAAGATTTCGTTACTTAACCATTCACAAGGTTGGAAATTAAAGGAGAATGATGGCTAAGAGAGATTACTATGAAGTATTGGGATTAGATAAAAACGCTAACGGTACTGAAATAAAAAAAGCTTACCGAAAACTGGCAATGAAATATCATCCCGATAAAAATAACAACGATAAAATAGCTGAAGAAAAGTTTAAAGAAGCATCCGAAGCCTATGAAGTTCTCAGCGATGACAATAAAAAACAGAGATACGATCAGTTTGGTCATGCCGGAATGGAAGGTGCATTTGGTGGTGGTGGATTTGGTTGGGATAATTTTTCACATGCCTCAGATTTTTCTGATATTTTTGGAAGCGGTGGACTCGGCAGTATTTTTGAAGGTCTATTCGGTTCCGGTTTCGGCGGCGGCGACAGAGGTCGTAGAAGAAGTAACCAAGGTGAAGATCTGCAAATATCACTTTCTCTCACGTTAGAAGAAATTGCTAAAGGAATTAGTAAAAAAATTAAGATAAATGTGCAGGAGATTTGTGGAGCTTGTCACGGTTCTGGTTCTCAAGATGGATCTGTTGAAACTTGTACACAGTGTCACGGATCGGGACAGGTACGTCAGCTAACTCGTTCTCTTTTTGGTCAAATGCAAACTATTGTAGAATGTCCATCTTGTAGAGGAGAAGGAAAAATTATTAAAAACAGATGCCCAAAATGCAGAGGTGAAGGAAGAAGTAAAAAAGAAAAAATAATTAGTATAAAAATTCCTGCAGGTGTTTCTGAAGGGCAATACATCCGACTTCGCGGTCAGGGCAATATTGGAAAACGAGGTGGTGAACATGGTGATATTCTGGTTCATATCCGAGAAAAGGAACACAAGATATTTGAACGTCAGGATGCCGATTTGATCTGTGAATTCCCGATAAGTTTTTCTCAAGCTGCTATGGGATCAGAGATACACGTTCCAACACTAACCGGTAAAGTTAAGATGAAGATCCCGTCTGGAACCCAAAGCGGTAAAGTATTCCGATTGCGTTCGCAAGGTCTTCCTCACGTGAATTCTTCTTATCATGGAGATCTGTTCATCAAAGTGCATGTTATAACTCCAACCAGATTGAACTCAGAGGAGAAAGACCTTTTTGAAAAATTGTCTAAATTCGATTCTGAAAAGAAATTGAATCCGGAGAAAAGCTTTTTTAGTAAATTGAAGAAATTCTTTGTTTAGAAGAATAATCTTATTATATAAAGCCTGTTGATTTCAAGCAGGCTTTTTTCAATTGACAACAAACTACAATCCAAATCTTATCCAGCTAAATAAAAAAAATAGTAGGTAAATAGATGGACGGATTCTGGAGTAAGGTGATACCAATAATTATCATATTTTTCCTGGGATATTTCTTAAAGAAGATTAAACTATTTTGCAGTAACACAGCAGACACACTTCTTAAAATTGTTTTCTATGTAACGCTACCGGCACTCACGTTTCTTTCCGGTTCCACTGCTGAATTATCTTTAAAATTCTTTTATTTACCAATTATTGCAATTACAGTTGTCTTAATAATATTTTCAGTTTCGTTTCCTATAAGTAAGAAATTCAATTTACCAAAAGCAACTCAAGGTACTTTTCTGGTTGGAACACTTATAATGAATACCGGTTTCACTTTGCCATTTGTTCTTGCAGCATATGGAAATCAAGGACTGGCAATATATACGATCTTCGATTTTGGTAATACCTTAATGATATTTACTTTTGCCTATTATTTTGCAATAAAATTTGGTAAAAATGAACATCGTAAAATCCCCATAAAAAAGTTCTTATTACTTCCTCCAATTTGGGGATTAATTTTCGGAATTATTTTCAATTTATTGAAATTTGAATTACATCCGACAGCCTTGAATTTTATGGAAATTGTAGGAAAACCAACTATCTTTCTCGTGATCCTATCAC
>JAGGWC010000180.1 GCA_021157645.1 Candidatus Cloacimonadota bacterium
CTTTCTTCTCAATTACAAAACCTTCTTCATTATTGCTGTTATTATACCATTCAAGTATTACATTATCATCAATAAAAGTTGCTGTTAAATTTGAAGGTGGGACTATCTCTATTTCTGTTGAGGTTGGAACTTTAGCGCAAAAAGTAAAAATAAAAATATACCCAATGATTGTTGCAATAAATAATATTTTTTTCATAAGACCCTCCAAAAGTCTATTTCAATAAAAGCATTTTTTTGCTTTGTTGATAATCTCCACTTTTCATTTTATAGAAATAAATTCCTGATGCTGTCTGTTTACCATTATTATCTTTTCCGTTCCAAACCGCAATATGCTTTCCTGCAGGAAGAATCTCATTAACAAGTTGTTTCACTTTCTGTCCTTTTATATTGAAAATTTCAACATTCACAAACGATGAAGTTTGGGCTACGGAAAATGAAATCGTTGTTGTTGGATTAAACGGATTGGGATAGTTACCATTTAATTCTGTAGTAACTGGAATAATATTTTCGTCAGCATTCACAGAATAATATTCTACAATTTCGGATGGATCAGATTCCATTTCATACTGATTAACTGTAGTAACATAGAATCTATAAGTTGTAGTTGGAATATACTCATGTTCATAAATATATTGAGTACCGATAGTCTCATCAATGGGTTCGAATTCTCCCTCGTCCAAAGCGAAATAGATGTTGAAATAATCAAGATCATTTATTGGAGGCATATCCCAATTGAGAGTAAATATCAATTCTCCAAAATGGCTATCCCCTTCCAGAGTTACATTTTCCGGCGCAGGTGGAGTTTCTGGTACAGAACCGTAAGTAATCGTTCCAAAACCAGCCGGATTAAATAGATTTATATTATCCAGCGGCCACCAACCATCAAAACCAGAAGGGTCAGGTGCGTTGTCATCCAATACAAAAATGGCCAAACTCGATTGATTTTCTGCACTTGGATTTATTTCCCACGTTTCAGTCCCTATCGGGATCATAAATTCATAAACTATATATCCTTCTGCATCAGAAACTTGCAATTGCGGATCGGGTAAAAAGAATACAGTCCCCACACCTCCTGTGTCGTATATAGGTCGGAATTTTAGTTGATTTCCACCAGCATAATAAGCTGCCCAGTAATTTCCTTCATTGGCTTCTGTATCGGGAGAGAAAACACCATCATTATTATCATCTATGTAAAGGGCAACTTCATCGTGATCTTCCAGAACTGTATCATTATAATTAATGTAAGCTACATACAATTCAGTCATATCTGCATTCATTTTAAAATAACCGATTACACTGCCAATGGGCTGGATCGTATTATCATATGTTCCCCAAAAGTCAGAAGTGTCCATCATAAACGCATCATCCCATTCTCCAGCAGTTATCACACCGTCAATTGTCGGTGTAGTCCCTTCATAAACGCTGATCTCATCAACCACAAATCCATAGCTTGTCCAGCCCATATCTTCATTGGAATATGGACTTTGGAAACCTCCTTCCAATTCTGCGGTTACTACATAATAATATTCTTTTAGTGGTAATGCTGAAGTGTCTATATAAAACTCTTCACCGGCAGAAACAGTCGCTAAAGGGGTTTCAGGATAATTACTTTGTTCATATTCTTTTCGATAAATATTTATTCCCAACGTATTTTGGGGATGTTCCCACCAACATAATTCAACTGTTTCATTTAAACCTTTTGTGGCATTTAAAAAGTTTGGGGGATTCCCTGTCATAATCATTTCAATTATTCCAACATCTATTGTTTCATCCTCATTCACTACAACATCATTGCTATTAACAGGAATATATCCTATCTTTGAATATTCAACAGTATATGTTCCGGCTGGGACATTATTTAAATTAAAATTACCATCATAATCTGAGTATGCATAATAATCTACCAAATCCGGAATTTCAATTTTAGCTCCTGAATTATCTTCTTCTCCGATTAGATTAATAGTTCCAGTAATGTAACCACCACCCAGATCACAATCAACACTATAAACCAGACCACCACTTCCCATTACGCGAGCATGTACAGCTTTTCCACCAACTGTACAGAAGGAACCATCAGAAGCCATATCTAAGCCAAACATCGATCCTGGTGTATTTATTTCATAAACAGGAATATTACTTTCTTTACGGAATAATAAGAAATCTGCTGTGCTGTTATTCATCGGTCCATAACCGGCAGCTGCGATTATTGATCCATCATAGCTCATATCAATTTCTGTTACGTAATCTCCAAAATTTCCAAAGCTCCAGAGAGGTATAGGAACTTCAGTATTAAAAACAAAAATCTGTCCATCGTAACCTCCTGTGATAAAATCAAGTGTTCCCACAGCTATTGTACTACCATCACCAGAAATGCTCATTCCACCGATCCAAGTTGATGAACCATTACCAGATGCATTAAAGCTCCACTTATCTTCATACGTCTCCAATGTCTCATTGTATTCATACACATGAACATAGCCAGAGTAATCTCCATTAACAATTATTGAAGCATCATCACAGATTGCAGGATTGTTTTGGTTATACTCCGGTCCTTGGAAAATAACACTTCCATCAGATGAATCCAGTACCCACATATTGCTATTACCTCCACCATATTGAGTGAATATCAAGGTCGATCCATTACCGCTAAGATCAAGAGTCTGAGCTCCTCCTATAAAGTATGAATCCCATATTAAAGTTGGATTTCCGATTTCATATTTTTCTACTCTTCCAAACTCTTCCCAATTATCGTAATAAGATACGTAAATATATGCCCCATCAGGAGATAGCTTTAATCCGCTTATAGTTTGACCA
>JAGGWC010000211.1 GCA_021157645.1 Candidatus Cloacimonadota bacterium
AAAAATATAATCGCACAGGCATTGCACATGGGCGATGAAGTTCATAATCGTAACAGAGCAGGCACATCTCTTTTCTACAGAACAATAGCACCTGCAATAGTTCAAACTTGCGATAAACAGGATATAGTTGCAAAAGTTCTTAATTTCATAAATGGAAATGATCATTTCTTCCTGAATCTTTCTATGCCAGTTGGGAAAGTAACTTTAGATGCAGCAAGAAATATTGAAAACAGCAGTATCGTAGTTGCAATGACCCGGAATGGAACTGATTTTGGTTTGCAGCTAGCAGGAACAGGAAATTCATGGTTTGTTGGAAAGGCACTTGTACCCGATGCTCTCTACTTTCCCGGTTTTACAAAAGACGATGCCAATCCTGATATTGGAGATAGTTCAATAACTGAAACAGTAGGATTAGGGGGATTTGCCATTGCAGCTTCTCCTGCCATAGTTCAGTTCGTGGGTGGTACTGCTAACGATGCAGTTAATTACACTCTGGCCATGTATGAAATAACTTTTGGTGAAAATAATATGTATCAAATCCCATATTTGAACTTCCGTGGAACACCTACTGGGATAGATGTGACAAAAGTAGTGGAAAAAGGGTTAACGCCATTTATCGATACTGGTGTTGCCCACAAAAATCCTGGAATTGGACAAGTTGGTGCAGGTGTATTAAGTGCACCAATGGAACCATTCATTAAAGCAGCAATAGGTTTAGCTGAACAATTGAAAAAATAAATAAAAGGAGAAAATTATGAAACCACAAGAATTTTTAGAGTTTATGGACAATGTTAAAGTGTATGATCTTACACAAAGATTGAGTATTCACACACCGCCATGGCCAAGTTATATGCCATTGCAAATTCAATATTTTAAGAGATTAGCCGGAGCCCATATGGGACAAGGTGCAAATGGACAGATCATACAAACCAGTAACCATGTTGGTACACATATTGATGGTCAGATTCACTTCTTTGCGAGTGGAAAAACAATAGGCGAAGTACCTATAAATGATTGGATCGGGCAAGGGGTAGTTGTGGATATTTCTGATGAAGTTTCAGATTATTCGCTATATTCTCCTGAAATGTTGATGAAAAAAGCAGAAATCAAAAAAGGTGACATTCTCATCATTAATACCGGCTACCATAGATATAGCTGGGATCAACCGGAATCTGATGAAATTCGCTATTTCATAAAACATCCGGGACCAAGCCCTGAATTTCACGAGTGGGCATTGGATATGAAAATTAAGTGGATTGGAGTAGATTGCGGTAGTGCAGATCATCCAATGAATACGATTATTCGTGATTGGCATCCTAAAGAATTTATTAAAGCAGAAAAGAAATTGATTGCAGATTATGGAAAAACATGGGAAGAAATGTTTCCAATTGATGAATTTTATCAGGTTATGCATTTGAATTTGTTCCCCAAAGGATTGCTTCATGCAGAAAACCTGGGTGGTGAACTTAACAAAGTAAATAACAAACGCGTATGGATAGGATTATTTCCACTACGTGGTATTGAATTAGAATCTTCTATGTGCCGTATAATCGCCATGGAAGCATAATAAATTGTTGACCTCTGCAGAATTTCTGTGGAGGTTTTTTCTGTAATATAAAATTACAATAAATATAATTAAGGAGTTATTATGGCTATCTTAAACGACTTTAAATATTATAAGCCAAAAGAGATAAATGAAACCTTGCAATTGCTTTCAGAATTTAAAGAGAATGCAAAAATCCTGGCAGGTGGAACAGATCTTATTGTTCATTTAAAAGAAAATCTGGTAAAAACTGAAAATGTGATCGATATTAAAGGAATAACTGAACTAAATAAAATTGATATTTCTAAAGATAATATTTTTTTAGGTTCAGGAGTTACATTTACAGAAATTATTGAATCACCCGAACTTAAAGATAAATTACCGATTTTGTGGGAAGCAAGTAAAAAAGTTGCTTCGGTTGGAATTAGAAATAGGGCAACTGTTGTTGGAAATATTTGTTCAGCAGTTCCTAGCCTCGATTCTGCACCAGCACTGCTTGTGTATGATGCAGAAATAGTTGTTCAAAGTAAAAATGGCAAGAGAACTATTTCTATTCACGATTGGTTTACCGGCCCAAAACAAACAATTCTCAAGCCGGAAGAACTGGTTTTGGGAATAAATATCCCAATTACAATTCATGCAGGTGTTTATGAAAAATTAGGACGTTATAGAGGTGAGGATCTGGCTCAAGCTGGAATTGGAATTTTCGTTGATGAAATAAAAAACTACAGATTTGCTTATTGTGCTGTTGGTCCTGTTCCTAAACGAATGAAAAAGCTGGAAGATTTCCTGCAAGGTAAAGAAATTTCTGATAAACTAATTGAAGAAGCAACTGAGATAATTCCAAGTGAAATATCTCCAATTACTGATATTCGTTCCTCAAAAGAATATAGAACTCACATGATGAAAATAATGTTCAAGCGAGGATTACAAAAATCTATGGCAATCTTGAAAGGCGGTAGATCATGAAAAAGATAACACTAAAAATAAATGGTGAATTACGAAGTGTTTATGTGGAACCTGAAGAAATTTTATTGGATGTTCTACGAGAAAAACTTGGTGTAAAAAGCCCTAAATGCGGCTGTGATCGGGGAGATTGCGGAGCATGTGCAGTTTTATTGAATGGCAGAAGTGTACGTAGTTGTCTTGTTCTTGCAATCGAAACTGATGGTCAGAAAATTGTTACCGTTGAAGGTATCTCAAAAGATGGATTGAATAAAGTTCAAAACACTATGCTCGATAAGAATGCATTTCAATGCGGATTTTGCGCACCTGGCATGATAATATCAACAACAGAATTAATTGAGAAAAATCCTCATCCAAATTTAGAAGAGATCAAAGAAGCACTTTCGGGAAATTTATGCCGGTGTACGGGGTACCTGCCAATTCTAGAATCTGTGCAGGAAGCAACTAAGGAGGAACATCATGAATGATTTGAAATACGTTGGAAAGTCATCAATTCGAATTGATGGTAAAGAAAAAATATCGGGAGCAACACGTTATACTGATGATCTTGAATTTGGCCCGAATTTACATTTTGCTGCAATTGTGGAAAGCACTGAAGCACATGCTAAAATACTAAGTATAGATACAACTGAAGCAGAAAACTTTCCAGGCGTTGTAAGCGTTTTCACTGGCAAGGATTTTCCTTTTAAATTCGGTTTATACATGAAAGATAGATATATTTTTGCAATGGATACAGTTCATTACGTTGGACAGCAAATAGCAGCAGTTGTAGCAAGAGATATAAAAACTGCCCAGAAAGCTGCAAAGCTTGTGAAGATAGAATACAAACCATTACCAGCAATCTTTGATCAAATGGAAGCATTAAAAGAAGATGCAATTATTATTCATCCAGATTTGGGTGAGTATCCGCATGTCCCATGGTTCTTCCCACAGGCAAATACTAACATTGCCCATTGGCGTAAAACCAGGAGAGGTAGCATAACAAAAGGATTTGAAGATGCAGACTATATTCTAGAAGACACATATACCGTTCCCAGATATGCACATTGCCCTTTGGAAACTCATGTAGCTGTTGGTCTTTGCGATCTCTCAGGTAGATTAACAATATGGGCTTCATCACAATCACCGCATACACAAAGAAATCTATTTGCAGAAAGTCTTGCTCCACTCGGATTTACACATAAAGATGTGAGAGTAATTGCTCCACCAATCGGAGGAGGATTTGGTGGAAAAGCAGGTGTTTCCATGGAAATTTTGGCAGCAGCAATTGCAACAAAAGTTAGAGGAAATCCTGTAAAAATAATCTGGTCTCGCGAACAGGAATTCTATAATACTTCTCAACGACTGGGTGTAATTGCTAAGCTTAAGATAGGCGTAAAAAATGATGGTACAT
>JAGGWC010000075.1 GCA_021157645.1 Candidatus Cloacimonadota bacterium
CAGAGAATAGCACCTTTAGAAACTGAATCACCTGCTTTATGATTAATATTTGTAATAACACATTATTTATTATAATAATTCACATTATACTTATCAAGAATTGATTTGAACTGTTGTAATCTTGCTTGAAATTCTTCCCAATCTTTTTTGTTTTTCTCGCACCAGGCTACTTCTGCCAAAGCGCTCATTCTTGGAAATGCCATGAATTCAACATCTTTGCTTGTTGGCATCCATTCCGTCCATACATTTGCCTGCACACCAAGAATTAAATCTGCATCATTGAGAGAAATTCCAGCGTGTATGGGCTCATAATCATATACTTGTTTTAATGTAGTTACACCAAAAGCTCCCTGAGAATCTTCATTTTGTTTCCAATCGAAATACAAAATTGAATTGGGACATAAAATTGTCTTATTTTCTGTAGAGATTGCGCTTTCTAAAGCGTCTTTACCATCTCCACGCCAGCACATCACAACAATATCTTTTGCTAAACCGCCTTCTATGATCTCATCCCAGCCGATAGGAATTTTGCCTTTTTCTAAAAGAAATGAGGAAATTCGTTTGATGAAATAGCTTTGCAACTCATTTTCATCTTTTAGGTTTTCATCAACAATTCTTTGCTGGCATTGCACACATTTTTTCCAATTTGTTTTATTCGCTTCATCTCCACCGATGTGGATGTATTTGGAAGGAAAAAGATCAACAATTTCCGAAAGAACATCTTCTAAAAAAATAAAAGTATCATCATTTCCTGCACAGAAAATATCAGTGTTTGGCCAATATCCGCCTGAAGCAACTTTTGTCTTTCTCCCTTGGCACGAAAGCTGAGGAAAAGCGGCAAAAATCTCGCTGGAATGTCCTGGCATCTCGATTTCAGGAACAATTTCGATATGTCTTTCAGTAGCATATTCGATGACTTCTTTGATCTCTGCTTGAGTATAAAATCCACCATAGGAACCATTTCCCTTTTTTTTGGATTCTTGTCTTTCATTCCAAGGAAGATGTTCCAGATTTTTGCGCCAAGCACAGATCTCAGTTAGTTGAGGATATTTTTTAATTTCAATTCTCCAACCATTATCATCCGTAAGATGCCAATGAAATTTATTGAGTTTTTGCAATGCCAACAGATTGATAAACTTCTTAATGAATAAGATTGAAAAAAAGTGACGACTCACATCAAAATGCATTCCTCGCCACTCAAAACGCGGTGCATCTTCAATCTCACAAAAAGGAATTTCATTTTTAACTATCAATTGTAGAAGCGTGATCAAACCATAGAAAAGTCCTGCTGTTTTACCAGAGGAAATCCTTATTCCATTATTATTAACAAGAAGCTGGTAACCTTCTAATTGCAGTATATCTTCATCAAAAATTAATTGAAGATCAAAATCTTTTTCAGTAGTTTCTAACTTCAAATCAGTTATTTTATTCAATTCTTTTCCGAATATTTCAATAATATTTTCAGTTTTCTCATTCCTTTTTACAGAGATTGTTTTATGAAGCTTGTAAAAACCTGATTTTTCAATTATTTTAACCGGCATGGGAATGATATTCATATTTTATCCTTTTGTGCAACCATCATTTTGGTGGTTCTTTTCCCATCGGGACAACGGGATTACATCTTTAATTACTTAAAATCAAAACAAGTTAGTCGATTGTGTTAGTCAACCATTTTGATTTAGGTTAACTGCAAATGTGTTTTCACTTGACTTTAAATTCCAAAATTTTCAATTTTAATTAATTAAAAAATATTAAAGGAGCAAATTTGAGGAGATATTTGAATAATCCGATCATAAAGCCTAAAGATATTCCAGATATAAAACCAGATATTATAGATGCAACTTCGGTGTTCAATCCCGGAGCTATACAATTTAATGATAAAATTCTATTAATGTTGCGCGTTCAAAACCGTGCACGGGAAACCTATTTTATAATGGCAAAAAGTGAAGACGGTTTTCATTTTAAAATTGCCAATGAATACATTAAATGGATAGGATTGGAAAAAGTAAAAGAGAAAATTTATCATTTATATGACCCTCGAATTACGAAAATCAGGAATGAATATTACATAATGTTTGCAATGGATATAGAATCAGGCTGTTTTCTGGGGCTTGGCAAAACAATCGATTTTAAAAAGTTTGAATTCTTGGGAATTGTATCAAAAGAAGATAATAGAAACGGAGTGCTCTTCCCAGAAAAAATTAATGGGAAATATTTGCGACTGGATAGACCCAATAAAAATCAACTTGTAGATGGACCGCTTACCGGAAGTGAGATATGGCTTTCTGAATCGATGGACTTATTAAATTGGCAACCTGTAAGAAAAGTGATTTCAGGTAGAAATCATTATTGGGATGAACTGATTGGTGCAGGACCACCACCAGTTAAAACAGCCAAAGGCTGGCTCTGTATTTATCACGGAATTGCAATGCATTATCAACCTATTTATCAAGTTGGCGTGATGCTTCTTGGTCTGGATGATCCTTCCAAAGTAATTGCGCGAGGAAGATTTAATATTCTGGAGCCAAGAGAGCTTTATGAAACGGTAGGACAAGTGCCAAATGTTATTTTTCCCACCGGTGTAGTTGTTGATGAATTTGATAAAAACGGTTTCGCTAAAATGGAAAGCGAAGTAAAATTATATTATGGTGCTGCCGATACATTTATTGGTCTGGCAATATCCACGATTGAAGAATTAATAAATAAATGTTAAAAATTCCTTCGTAAAGTTATTGAACTTCTTGTTTCTCTTTTCTTTACGAAGGTTGGATTATATTGGAGATTTATAAAATGAAAAAACAAATATTACTAATACTTTTCCTATTGCCGCTTTTGTTAATAGCTTTAGAATCATATGTCGATTTTCTTCCCGAACCTCAAATTGAATTCCACCCTAAAAATTATATCTGTTACAAAATCAATTCTCCAATTATTATTGATGGTAAAATGGATGAAAAAATTTGGCAAAAAGCAAACTGGACAGATGATTTTATAGATATTGAAGGTGATCATAAACCAAAACCAGAATTTAAAACTAATGTGAAAATGCTTTGGGATGATGACTATTTTTATTTCTTTTGTGAAATGCAGGAATCACATATTTGGGCAAATTTGAAGCAGAGAGATTCTGTAATATTTTATGATAATGATTTTGAAATCTTCATAGATCCTGATGGAGATACACATAATTATTATGAATTCGAGATGAATGCCTTTAACACTGTTTGGGATCTTTTTCTCTCACAACCTTATCGTGATTCTAATTGTAAAGTTCTAGATTCTTGGGATATACAAGGGATAAAGACTGCCGTAAATATCAACGGAACTCTAAATGATCCTGCTGATGAAGATATCAGTTGGAGTGTAGAAATTGCCTATCCGTGGAAGGTTTTGGAAGAATGTGCAACAGAGTGTCCACCAAAGCAAAATGATCATTGGCGAGTTAATTTCTCACGTGTTGAATGGGATACAAAAATTATTGATAATAAATATTCTAAGCTTAGAAA
>JAGGWC010000062.1 GCA_021157645.1 Candidatus Cloacimonadota bacterium
CTCATAAGATTTGATAATACCAAGATCATATAAGGAATGATTGATCGCAGGATGTTCTACTCCTTTAATAATTTCAATTGCTTTTTGTTCAAAATCCATATTTTTCTCCATTTTTTTTATATTATGCTAATGAACCCATTGGGTCCCAAGGTTTCAGAATGATCGGTTTAAGTTCCCAAGCTTTTTTTAATGCTTCGGAAAGATATTTTTTATTGATTACGATTTGATAATTGTATTCCTCAAACCATTTATCGCTCATCACAAAATAGCCTTTTTCGCCGTTCTTCTCGCCCCAGCTATTTTCCACTTTCCATCTATTGGGAACATCATCGATTAAATTTACACCGGTAAATACCATTGCGTGAGTCATTAAACTTTCACCATAATCAAGTCTTCCTGCTTTATCGAGATCAAATTTTGATTGAAGTGCGTTTTCATAATCATAGATATCGTCAGATAAAATACCGTTTTCACGTTTCATTTTCTGTCCAACATCGCTGCCAAACCAGACGGGGACTCCATCTTTGAGTTGAAGCAATGCTAATTCTTTAAAAGTGTTCATATCAACATTGAGATATTTGACGCTATTTCCTCCTTCAACATTTCCCAAATATTGCACTGTGAAAGTTTTATTAAACGGTTTATCTTGGGTTGGAGCATTGATAATGCTGATATAATTTTTCAGGTTGATATCAACATATTTTGCATAGAATTCTTTTGGTGTAATATCAATATCGCGATGAAATTTTTTATCTTCATTGGTATATTCAAAAGTAAATTTCTTGGGTGGAATTCCCAGAAACATTGTTAACAGGCGATAGAATTCAATGACCATCTCTTTTTTCTTATCTTTTAATTCTTCCAATGGTTTTTCATTCTGGTGATCTTTACGTAGTTTTGAAGCAAATTCTCTGAGTTTCAAAGTTAGAATTTGATTCATCCTAGCAGAATTGCTACTGGCAAAGGATTCCGGCATAACAGCTTTGGGAACGACACCGTATTTTTCGACAATACTGGTGAACATATCCCATTGTCCGCCATCATTCAACGGGGCATTTAGAAGCCACATTATAATTCTGGAATCTGTTTTTTCATTTAAAGTTTCCAGAATGTTCTCCAGAAAATAATTGGCTTTCTCAATTTTATCGAAGAACATCTGGTAAGTTTGGGAAAGTTCAAAATTCTTTAGATTGAGATCTTTCATAATTTTGAATCTCATTGTGTTTAATCCAGCAAATAACCAGCATCTACCGCTCTTATTTTGGGATGTGATCTTGCCGGTTTTTAATTCCAAAGAAAATGTGTGCTGCATATCTGTTTTAGATTGGTGATTTAAAGCAACTTCATCAAGTCCTACATTCAGGATGCTGTTTCTGAGAACGTTATAGCTCTTTCTTGTTATGGCTTTTTTTTCCATTTCATTGTAAGTATCATTATCTATGATTATTCTTTTGTTTAACATTTTATCTCCTATTTATCAATATTTTTGTTTATTTAAATTATAATTCTTGTCCTATTTTATATCCTTCTCTTATAGCATCCTGAGCATCTCCAATTTTGTTAGCATCACCGATCATATAAAGAGAAATCTTGCTTTTTAATTTTTTATCTAAAGGATTATAGCTTCTCATACCGGTGGAAACTACTATTAAATCTATGTTCTCAAATTTTATTGCTTCTCCGTTCCTTTCAGCGAACACTGTTTCTCCTTCGATTTTTTTGATATGTGTATGATCACTGAAAACTGTTTGATTTTTTTTCATAATTGCAAGCGAAAGTTTTTTGGAGATCATTTCCATATCTTCACCGAAATCAGTGGTTCGTTTTACAATTGTTACTTTATTATTTTTTGGAATTAAAGCGGTGGCAATATCTATTCCTATCAGACCTCCTCCGATAATTAAGACATTCTTATTCTCAGGTAGATTTTCTGCTAAAAGGATTTCTGCCCAATAAAATTTATCCAATCCTTCAATCTGAGGAATTGCCGGTTTAGAGCCGGTTGCCAAAATCACTTCATTATATTTTGCAATATCTTCAAAATTTGTGATTTCTTTGAAAAAAATATTTACTCCCACAGATTTTAGTTCTTTCTCAAAATACGGAATCAATTTTTCCATTGATCTTTTGTGAGGAGTAAGAGGAGCATAGATGAACTGACCACCCAATTTTTCTTTTTCAAAAAGATCAACCTCATAACCTCGTTTTTTCAGTGTTATCGCTGCTTCCATTCCTGCAAGTCCTGCTCCGACAATTGCAATTTTTTTAGATTGTTTAGTTTTGACGGTCAATTCTTTTTCTTTGCCAACTGTCGGATTTACCAGACATTGTAAGCCTTGTCCTGATTTCACTCCACCGAGACAACCTTCGGCACAAGCCAAACAGGGAGCAATATTTCCTTTTACTTCTCCCAGATACTTTCCGATAAAATCAGGATCAGCAACGAGAGCTCTTCCAATAGCAAGATAATCAGCCATCTTATTTTTATTGATCTTTTCAATATCTTTAATTTCATTAATTTGACCAACAGCGATAGTTGGAACATCAACATTTTCTTTGATATTTTTTGCCATTTCCCAGGTTTTCCCTTTAGGAACAAACATATGTTGGAAATACCAAGGTGGAGTAGAACAAACAGTTCCGGCAGAAATATGAATAGCAGCAATTCCATTTTTTTCCAAAATTTTGGAAAATTTGATCATCTCAGGAAGTTTGATTCCCTTTTCTGTCATCTCATCTCCGCTTAAACGAGCAATGATAGGAATATTAACGGCTTGTTTGACAGCCTTCAATATCTCAAGAGGAAATTTTATTCTATTCTCAAAACTTCCACCATATTCGTCTATTCTGTCATTAACTGCAGGAGATATAAATTGTGCAAACAAGTATCCGTGCCCAAATTGTAATTCAATAAAATCAAAATTTGCTTTTTTTGCTCTGATGGCAGCATCGATGAATAGTTTTTTTATTTTTTCCATCTCTTCTGTCCTCAACCTTTGAGGAATCGCTCCGCCGCTTTCACAAGCTTGATCAGTTGAGGAGACAAAGTAATTTTCCGGTATTTTAGGATTTGCCATTCTGCCCGGATGATTTAAATGAGCAATGACTTTTGTATTACTTTTGTGCATTTGTTTCGTTAATTTTTGTAAGCCTTCGATCTTGTCATCGCTGTCTATGCCCAATTGAGTTGGAATTTCTCTCAATCCTTTATCAAGATAAAAAGGTTCAGGAATAACAGCTCCCAGAAATTGGCTTCTCTCTTGATAAAAAGCAAGATGTCGCTCATTTATTTTTCCATTTTCGCTATATCCGAGTTTGATAGGTGCAAAGATAAATTGATTTTTTAAATTTAACATTTTTCCTCCAATATATTTTCTAAAGCATCTGAAATTTTTCCATTTCCCCAAAAAAGTTTCAGCCCTCTTTCTTCTAATCTTTTTATCCCTTTGCTCCCGATCTTATGAGAAAAGATAATATCACAATCTCTGATTATATCATATACGTCCAGAGTTTTTAAAGATTGCAAAGTATTCTCAAAGGGATTATTTCTTTTTTCGAGAAATCTGATTTTATTGTTTTCAAACTTATAAATATAAAATTCTTTTGCTTTCCCCAACATTTTTGGAAAAATATTCTCACCATCATTTGTTGGGACAGCAATTTTCATTTTGCTATTAATAATCATTTAGTTTTTATTCTTCTAAAATTATGAATTCCAATCCCTAAATTTAAATGATATTTTTTTTTGCTCATAATTTTACTTATAACTTTTCTCACCCGCTTTGATCTCTACTTTCAAGATATTTTCAAATGGGATCAAGGGACAGACATAATTATTACTGTAGGCACACCATGGATTAGTAGCAAAATTAAAATCTAATATCCATTTATTCCCAATTTTATCTCTTTCTTCTTCCAAATCAATGTATCTTCCAGCTCCATAAGTTTCTTTCCCGCTGGTTGCATCTTTAAAGGGAATGAAAAGACGTGTTTCCGTTTCATCAGATTTGTAAGCATTTAAAATATAGTATTGATTATTTATCTCAAAAGTGAATTTTCCCCATTTCAGAAAGTCTCTCATATTACCGCC
>JAGGWC010000045.1 GCA_021157645.1 Candidatus Cloacimonadota bacterium
TAATGATAATGTCCGGAGCTTTTTCTGTATATAAGAAAGCTGATTTGCTGGCTGTCGGTGGTTTTCTTACAGAAAACAACAATAGCGATTTTATCAAACAAACTGGCGGAAACGGTTTGCAGACAGTTTGTGAAGATATGGAAATTGTTGTACGAATGTGGCGATATTTCTATGAAAAAGGCAGGACAGCAAAAGCCGTTTTTCTCCCGCATCCGGTTTGTTGGACGGAAGTTCCCGATAATTCAAATTTCCTACTGAGACAAAGAAATCGCTGGCATCGCGGATTGGCAGAAACCTTGAAGATTCATAAAACAATGCTGTTTGAACCGAAATATAAAATGATAGGTTTATTCGCTTTTCCATATTATTTGTTCTTTGAATTGCTTTCACCAATTATTAAAATCCTGACTCTTATTTTTTTGATAATTGCAGGAACTATGGGTTATTTTAACCAATCTTGGATTTTATTGGCAGTGCTGTTCTCTACTTTGGCATCTGCTGTAATTACAAGTTTGGCAACAGTTTATATTGAACAGTGGACTGTTAAGCATAAATTAATATCGTTTGACGCCTTACGTTATAAAACAGGAATGGATTGGTTAAGATTAATTGTAATGAGTATTTTAGGTGATTTTGTGTACGCTCCATTTAGAATTTATGCACAAATGATGGGATTAAAAGATTTTATAAATAAAAAAAATGATTGGTATAAATTCTCCCGAACAGGTTTCGGAGAATCGGAGGAAAAATGAAGAAAATGTTTTTTGTTGTAATATTGATATTAGTGATCTTAGTAGGTTGCGACATTGAGAATCCTGCTTCACCGGATGAAACAAGCCCACGAGTTTTGGTAACCTATCCCGGGAATTGGGATTCAATTTATGAAGAAGAAATTGTACTGAGTTTTGAAGTGATAGAAGATAATGTTGATTCTGTATTTGTTTATTTAAATGGTGAAATTTTATCGAATTCTTTGCAAGAGCCATATCAAATTACAGTTAATTTAAATAATTATGAACCCGGACTGCAAACGCTTTATTGCAAAGCAGTCGATGAAAGCGGTAATATTGGAATTTCAACTTTAATAAATTTTTATTGGAGCGCAGAACCTTCTGATATTCAAGTAAATATTGTCAGACCTGTCTTGTGGGAAGAATTTGAAACAATAGATGTAAACCTTAGCTTAAATGTGCAAAGCGAGCAAGCTGTTGAAAGCGTTGCAATTTATATTGATGGTAATTTAGTCTATACTTTTACAGAAGCTCCTTATGAGACAATCTTGCAAGTCAATTCTCTAGGTAGTCATAATATCTATGCCCTCGCAACAGATGTAATTAGTGGCTTTGCTACATCTGAAATTGTAAATTTTACAATTATTCTACCGGATTATGAATCACCAAGTGGGTTTATCGCTTATCCGGCAGATTGGACAAATGTTAACGGAAATTTTGAAGTACGTGTTTCAGCAATTGATAATGTAGGGATTGAGAAAGTAGAGCTTTATATTGATGGAGAGTATCACGATGAAGTAATGACAAGCCCCTATAATCTTACAGTTAACTCCGTAAATTGGATCAATGGAAATCATACCATTTATGCCAAAATAATAGATACTTCACAAAATTATTCTTATACACAATTAATAAATATTTTGATAGAGAACTAATGCCTAAATTTTATTTAATTTCATTCTTAATCTTTATTTTTACAATTCTATTTGCGGATGATTCGTTGGTAATTGAAGCTTTTACAAACGGAGATTTGCAACAAGCAGAATTATTATTGCAGGATGAAGACATCACTAAAAACAATCTTGAATTATGGCGACAACTGGGATTTGCTTACAAAGAAAATGGTGAAACAGAAAAAGCAATTTCAGGTTACCAAAAAGTGTTTTCGTTTAATAATAATGATTATGATGCGCTTCTGGCGTTAGCTCGATTGTATTTTCATAATCAGCAATTTGAACTTTCCCGCCAATATTTCCGTAAGATTCTGACGATTGATAGTACAGACGTGGAAGCATTTCTCGGCTTAGCAAGAATGGAGAAATCGAGAGAAAATTTCTCTGAATCAATCATCTATTACAATTCTGCTCTCAAATATTTACCTGAACACTTCCCTGCTTTATTTGAATTAGCCAATGTTTATATCTATTCAGACAATCTGCAAAATGCTATAAATACTTATCATCGTATTTTGGAAATCGACAACACTTGGTCGGAAGCTTGGAGCGGAATCGGGAAAATGTATTGGTGGCAGGATAAACCATTTCTCGCTCTGGGAAATTATAAAAAAGCCATTGAACTTGATCCTGAAAACAAAGAAATTATTCAAGAATTTAAAAACATAAAAAATGCTGTAAACTGGAATATTTCAGCAAAATATTTCGGACAATCCGAAATTGAAGAGAATTATCAAATAGATAGCTTCAATCAGCAATACTCCATTTCCAAACGGGTAACAGATATTCTCTCCTTGAATATAAATAGCTTTTTGCAATATGCTCAGAAAGATGAAACCGATTTTATAACAGAAAAATATTATGATACAACTTTCCTGAAATCTAACCTCAAGATTACCTTAAAAAACGAGATCAATTTTACGATTGGCGGTAGCATCAGCGATTCTGTATTCACAATAATTGAAGGAGGATGGCAATTTAAAACTAATTGGAAAAATTTAAAAGTAACCAATAATATAAATTTAGGAAATGAATATTTTTATCACTGGGAAAGAGTTAGACGTAGTTATATTCAGGAAGATCTTATTATAAATTGGCAAAAAATGGATTTCAACTGCGGATATCAATTTGGAAAGGTAGAAGATAACACCATAAGCATACTATCACAGAACGGTAATAGTTCTGTATCAAGTTACAACTCTTTTTTAAACTATAATTTTAGATTTAATTATCAAGTTTTGAAGTCTCCAATTATTGAGATTGGCAGCAATTACAGATTTATAGATTATCAATATGAATCATCTCTCTATTATACACCCATAGATCGTAAAATTTTAGGATTGAGCGGATCATTATACTATCCTTACAAATGTGTTTATTTCTATTTGGGAAGTGGTGTAAATTTCGATAATTACCGTGAATTAGAAACAGGTTTGGATGCTGAATTTGGTGTTGATTTGAGAGGATTATCTCTTTCCGTAAGCTTCTCAAATTTCAAAAATCAATATTACGAAAGCAAATCTCTTTCTTTTATTATCGGAGGAAATTTCTAAAATGAAAAAGAAGTATTTCGTCATTTTTATTTTACTTTTGATGCTGGTTGCAACAATTTATATGATGATGAAAGTAGAGAACAAAATTCGAGAAGAGAAGATAATTGTGATCGACAGCACCAAAGTACGAATTGATCTACTGCCTGAATACAATTCCCAAAGTTTATTGAGGGCTTACAATAAAAGTAAAATAAATTTTAGAATTGCCGGTGATTATTTTGAAATTTTATCGATTGATCGCAAAAGCAAAAACCAAGAAGTTTGGAATCCTATTTTTTTGAAAGGTGTAAATTTGGGAGCTGCTCTTCCGGGTAAATTTCCTTCCGAATTCCCGTACGATTTTAATCTTTATATGGATTGGTTTGAAAAAATAGGAAAGATGAACTCGAATGTTGTTAGAATCTATACAATTTTCCCACCTGTCTTTTATGAAGCATTTGCTCAGTATAACTTGCTTTATTCAGATAATCCGCTTTACCTGATGCAAGGTGTTTGGGCTACCGTACCCCAAGATCACAACTATTTTGATGAAGATTACACATACTATTTTCAGAAAGAGATAAAAGATGTTATCGATGTAATTCACGGAAATGCAGTTTTGGCGAAATCTCGCGGAAAAGCTGAAGGTGTTTATATCTCAGATATTTCTGATTATACGATTGCCTATCTTTTGGGAAGAGAATGGGAACCCAAAGGAGTTACTTTTACAAATCAGAATAGCTCAGTTTCTTCTTATGATGGAAATTTTATAAGCATTCCAAATGGAACTCCGATGGAGGTTTGGCTTGCTCAAATAATGGATTATTCACTGAAATATGAAACTTTGAAATACGAAAATCAACACCCTGTTTCCTTTGTAAATTGGTTACCTCTCGATCCGATGTATCATAATTCCGAACATATCGAGAATGACAAAGTTCGTGAATATGACAACGATTTAGAAATCGTGGATTTTCGTAAATTTTACAAGACAGATTTGGTGAAAACAGGTATTTATGCAGCTTATCACGCTTATCCGTATTATCCCGATTATGTTTATCTCGATAAAAAATATCAAAAAGGTGATAATAATTATCTACCGTATTTACAGGATTTGAAAATTCATTGCCCCGATATGCCTTTGATAATTGCGGAATACGGTGTTCCTTCCAGTCGCGGAAACAGCCATTATACTCCTTACGGTTTTGATCAAGGCGGGCACAACGAGAAGGAACAAGCGCGCATCAATAAATTGCTTACTGAAAATATTCATCAATCGAATTGTGGCGGTGCAATTATGTTTGAATGGATTGATGAGTGGTTTAAATTTAACTGGATGGTGATGGATTTCGAGCAACCTCAGCATCGCCGAAAATATTGGCATAATAAAGAAAATCCCGAACAGAATTTTGGTATTATGGCTATTGAAAACAATAAAATAATTTTGGATGGCAGAGATGATGATTGGTCTGAACCAAGTTTATTTAAAGATGAAGATATTCAGGCAGATGCAGATCCAAGCTATTTCTATTTGAAGTATCATCTCGAAAAATTTAACTTTGAAAAAAACAATCTTTATATCGCAATAGATACTTACGATAAGAAAAAAGGTGATCATACAATTCCGATTATCAATAAAAAATCTGCTAACGGAATAGAGTTTTTTCTAAAGTTTAATTCTGCAGATTCTGCTCAGATCTTGGTAGATGACGAATATTCAGTTTTCTCTGACATTTATAATGATTACATTCCTGCTTATAGCTCCAAAGATAATAATGACGGACGGTTTGTGCCGCAGGAACTCATCTCAAATCGAGAGCGAGAAACACTGCTTGGTGAAAAATATAAGCAGTTGCTTCATAATCGTAGCAAATTAGTCTTTGGCAAAATTGAAGAAAATTCTAATGCTGATTGGTTTTATGATACTGCAACAGGAATTCTAGAGATACGACTTCCCTGGCATCTACTCAACGTTTCCGATCCATCTTCATTACAGGTTTTGGATGATATTGAAGGAACACCCGATATCGAAACTTCCACAATCGATAAATTAAATATTTATTCATTCATTACGAATGAGACCAATCAAGTGATTTATACAATCCCCAAAAATGATAAACCATTTCCCTATATTTGGAAAGGCTGGGAAGAACCGAAATATGAAACTCGATTGAAGGAACAATATTTTGTTTTGCAGGATTTGTTTGCGAAAATGGAACCTCTGATTCCCGTGAAATCTCAAAAAATTACGAAAGATTTCAAAATTACAAAATGGTATAAAAACAGTCCGGGAGCTATATCTATAACATTTGATGACGGCAGTTACGGTCAGTATGAATTTGGTTTTCCGATTCTTAAGAAATACCACATTAATGCAGATTTCGGAATATTGGGTGAGTGGACCACAGAAAAACCGCAAACCACAAGTGAAGAAGGTGTTTTTGGAATTGAACGAATGGGTTGGGAAGAAATAAGAAAGATAAATTTTGCAGGAAATGAGATTAGCTCTCACGGCTATAAACACGAGAAAATTGACGCTTCAAAATCTGCAAAAGAACTTATAGCAGAGCTTCTGAAAAACAAGTTACTCATTCAAGATAATATTGACGACAGCGTTTATACAATCCATTATCCGTATTCATTTGCAAGAGATAATATTATTGAGGCAACCCAAAAAAGTGGGTTCCTTTTTGGACGAGTAGGTGATGGAAATATTACAAACGGAATAGATAATTTGCTTAGAATAAACAGCAAAGTAATTTTGAACAATAATGATCCGAATCCGAAACAATTTTACGATTGGATTGTAAACGCTGAAAATGAGTGGTTGGTTTTAATGTACCATCATATTTTCAAAGAAAATTCCAAGGCGATGGATCTCTTTGATTATCATAAAGTTTACAATCGTTATGCGGTAACTCCGAAAATTTTTGATAATCAAGTACGTTTACTCAGGAATTCAGGATACTGGATCGGTACAACTTCGCAAGTAGGAAAATATATCACAGAGCGTGAAAATGCAGAGTTGAAATTTAAAGCAGGATATAACTCTTTCACTCTTGAATTACAATCGGATTTGGATATGAGCATTTATACTCAACCACTGACAATTGAATTTACTACCGATTGGGAAGTTATAAAAATTACCAATAGTGAAGATGACGGAATTTACAATCCTCGTAACGGGAAACTCTATTTTTCCACAAAACTAAATAAAAAAGTAATCATCGAAAAGATAAGATAATGAAAACATTTCCAGCAAGACTTGACTTGAAGCGACCAAAGGGAGTTCGAGTTAAAAATTGCAAGAGAGGATAAAGCTATGAAGAAAAAAATATTTTTGTTAACTATAATCTTAACAGCATTTATAAGTTTAAACGCTTTTGAATATGCAATCCCCAAAGTTTTGTTTGTAACAACCGGAGATGGAGACGGTCGCGGAACAGTTTCTGATGGTGTGATATTAGCATTACAGGAATTCAATAAATCGGGTGCATTTGTTCGTCTGGAAAATCGTAAAATCCTTCACAATGTTAAGGAATTATCAAAATATTCGATTATGATCTTGCCGACAATCTTTGGTTATCACGATGCAGACAGGCAATTTTCATTATCATTTTTATCAGATTCTGAAATGAGAAATATTATTGATTGGGTGAAAGCAGGTGGTACTTTGGTGTCTGATGTTTATTTAGGTCGGAACAAATTAAGTGGTGAAGACAGGATAACAAAAACGGGAGAATTTAATCCTGATAACTGGAGTTTGGCAGATTGCTTTGGCGTAAATCTTACCGAAATGAATATGGAAAATTTTCATATTACAGATTCCGATATTGATGTTTGGAATGACGACATTACAGATAAATTTGATTCGCAAGAATGGACTCCTGTTGTAACTGAAGTTGTATCTAACAAAGTTAGGGTATTGGCAAATTGGAAGAATGATGAAACAGAATATCCTGCAATTACTCAAAATAAATTTTATGCCGGGAACACTATACTTTTGGGAAGTTTTTCGATTATCCATCCTGCAAGTGATGGAGGATTTTCCAATACTAATGAGATTCAGGGATTCTATAAATACGTTTACGATCTTGCCCTAAGTGGTAGAAAATACTCAATAGATTTGAATCCGTGGAAAAACGGAGCGCTTACTGCTTTTTGTCTATCCTTTGATGATGGTGGTTCCGAGGAAGAATACCAGAGAATATTTTCTTTGATCAAAAAGCAAAAACTTAAAACAACCTTTTTTGTGACAAATAATATTCCAACTGAACTAAAACAAAAAATCAGGAAAGAGAATTTTATTAAATTGGGTTCGCATTCATATTCTCACGCAGATTTTAGAACAATTAATTACTCACAAACAGTGATGGAACTATTGGAAAACAGCTCGGAATTTGATAATGAATTTGCAGGTTTTCGCTTTCCGTTTGCCAACAACAGTTTTTGGGGAATGAAAACTTTGGAAGAGCTGGGTTATGCTTATGACAGCAGTGTTGGAGCTAATCATTTGGAATTTTATCGCGGTTCTGTTTTCCCTTACAATATCCCGATCTTCAAAGACGGATATTATCAATCATTAGATTTGCTGGAAATTTCGCAGATATTTCACGATGATTGGTATTATTTTAAAAGCTCACTGAATGATAATAATTATGATACAAATGAACAAAAAAAAGATGCAGCAAAATTTGATTCCTATTTGAAAAGATTTTGGGAAAGAGCAATTGTTCCGAATAACGGTTTAATGGTTTTCTTAGGTCATCCGATGTATTCCGGAATGAGTAAAATTACAATGCAACCTTTGGAAA
>JAGGWC010000141.1 GCA_021157645.1 Candidatus Cloacimonadota bacterium
CCACAACTGATCATCACGTTTTCATTACTCTCAATAACTTCGTTGAATTCCTCAACACTTTTAATGTGCTTCAAATTTGTTTGTAACATTTTTTCTCCTATATTTTAAATTATTTAATAATAAACTTAACTATATATTTCATCATGTCAAATAATTACTTATTTTTTTTAATGGGAACAATAGACAACTGTATTTGCTTAATCAAGGTGGTATAAAAAATACTTCAAAAAAATTTAATATGACCTCAATTTTAATTAAATTATTAACAAAAAACTTATTTAGTCTACCTAATCTTAATCGCAAATAATTAAGTTCAAAGATTTATTGTATCAAGTAAGAATTATCAAAATTTTATTCATCAAATATCAAGAAAAAACCAAAGAAACTTAGCATTTGTAAAAGCTTATTCATAAACTTAAATTATTTATTCAAAATTTGTATTTAATTTTTTGGCAGTAACATTTGAAAGTATCAACGTTAATGTAATAAAGCCGCTCATAGAGCGGCTTTAGCATATTTGGTGGGCCCAAGAGGAATCGAACCTCTGACCGTCCGGTTATGAGCCGGAAGCTCTACCAACTGAGCTATAGGCCCCACTTAATAATTTTAAGACTGTAAAAACAAAATGACCCGATTTTATGTCAAGAATTTCCTAGTGTTTAAATTACTTTATATTAAAGTTCTCTATGAACTTCTCTAACACATGACTTCTAGTTGGATGGCGTAATTTACGCAAAGCCTTATCTTCTATCTGACGGATTCTCTCACGCGTAACACTGAAGATATTTCCAACCTCTTCCAAGGTTCTGTGATATCCATCATCAATTCCAAAACGTAATCTGACAACTCTTTCTTCACGCGAAGTTAAAGTTTTAAGAACATCATCAACTTGTTTTTTCAGTAGAGTCCGCTCAGCCATTCTTTCCGGTGAGATCGTGGATTTATCTTCTATAAAATCACCCAGCAAACTATCCTCATCTTCATGGCCAATTGGATTATCCAACGATATAGGTTCTTTAGTTATCGCCAGAATATTCTTTATCTTTTCGACAGGAATATCAAGTTCAACTGCTATTTCTTCCGGATATGGTTCTCTTCCAAATTTCTGCAGTAATTTTCTGCTTGCTCTTTTAACTTTATTTATAGATTCGATCATGTGAACTGGAATTCTGATAGTTCTAGCTTGATCTGCAATTGCACGGGTTATCGCCTGCCTTATCCACCAAGTGGCATAGGTACTAAATTTGAAACCTTTACGATAATCATATTTCTCAACCGCACGCATAAGTCCTGTATTGCCTTCCTGGATCAGGTCAAGAAAATCCAAGCCACGATTATTATAACGCTTTGCAATACTGACAACTAAGCGAACATTGGCTTCAATCATATCGTTTTTTGATCGTTCCTTCATTTTTTCGCCACGTTCAATCTCATCTAGCAAATCAATCATTTCATCAGCTGTCATACGAGTTTCAAGTTCCACACGGCGTATCTTTCTTCTTGCGTTTTTAATCTTACGCAACGTCTCAACAAATACGTCAGGTTCTATTTTTGTTTCTTCAAAAACTAATTTATAATCTTCTTCAGATTTATTGGCTTTTCTGCCGTAAGTACAAATTTCATCCAAAGAATATTTTCTGATTTTAGAAAGATGTGTAATACTTTTTTGACTGTCTTTAATTCTATCTACAAGGCTCCGAATACGGTAAACCATTCTCTTTAAGAGTTTCTCATTGTATTTTAAATTCCCAAAGATCTCGATAAGTTTAATTCTTTGAGTGTCAATTAGCTCTTGATCTAAAAGGTGTTCATCTTCATCGATATCACTACTGTCGATCATTTCACCAATTTTTTCAAATATTGCTTTTGTTCCTCTGATAACCTGTTCAAATCCATTTACAAGGTTAGCTTCTTGAGATTTATCCATCCAGGTTCCATATTCAATCTTAAATATCTGATCAATCTTAACCCTCTTTTCACGATAACGGTGAATAAAATTTTCCATCTCACGAAGGGTACTTCCACTTTTAAAAATATTTTTATTAATATGTTGCTGTCCACTCTCGATCTTTTTGGCAATCCGTACTTCTCCCTCTCTATCCAGAAGTGGAACACGTCCCATCTCTCCGAGATACATCCTTACCGGATCATCATAATATTTTCTATTGTGGAACTTTTTTGTTGCTCTTGTTTTCTTTAGTGATATCTTCTTTTTTGTAACCCGTTTTTGAGTTTCATCGATAAGCTCAATTCCTTCTTTTACAAGATCAGAAATAATTTGTTCGATCTTATCAAGGAAAATTGGGTTATTAGGCAAGACATGATTGATTTGCTTAAATGTAAGCAGATCATTATTTTTCCTACCGGTTTGAATCAGTTTTTTAATACACTCATTATAACTAAGCATTTAGTCTCCTTAATACAAAGTTCTTCTAACCACTTTTTTATTTATTTTTAATATTTCTTTTTTTAACGCATTTTTTTTTGTGAACAGGTCCATATTTTTTGGATCTTTAAGAATTTCTTCATTAATAATTTTAAGATCATAATGCAATTTCCTGGTTTTAAGTGCAATGATCGCATCATCAATAGTTTGTGCTGGTGAATCTGACATAGAAAGTTCTGTAAGCATATTTCTAATATCTTCTTCATCTATCTTGCTTATTAGAGCAGGAATATTACCCATATCTTCTATATGCTCCGAGATTATTTTATAAATTTTTCTATACTTTCCAGTTAAAAAGTAACTCAAATCTATCTCTTGCGCAACTTTTTTGTATAACAGTCTGTTATTAATAATTAATAATATAATAGCTCGTTCTTCTGTAAAATGTTCTGTTTTGGAAGGTTCTGTATCCTCGGTCTCTTTTATAAATGTTCTTCTTTTTTTTCTTATCTTGGAAGATATTGCATAACTGGATAAATTAAACGTTTCCGAAATATCCTGAATTAACAGTTCTTGAGCAACTTCATCTTCTATTTCATTAAGAATATCAAATAGAACAGAAAGTTTAGCTTTTTTATTAACACCAATAACTTTATCATCTTTCAAAAATTCAGCGAGAGGTTTTGCTTTATCTATCATTTCCTGCATACTGGTTGCACCATTATTTCTGATGTAGCTGTCAGGATCATCTGTCTTTGGTAATCCAATAATTTTTACATTAAGCCCTTTACCTAATATCTTTCCAGCAACACGAACAGCAGCTTTCCTACCTGAATTATCTCCATCATACAACATATATATATTTTCAGTGAATCTACTTAATACACTTATTTGAGAATCGGTTAGAGAGGTGCCCAGAGAGGCAACAGAATTTGTAAAACCACTTTCATAAAGTCTCATGAAATCTGTATATCCTTCACAGATCAGAGCATGATCTTTTTTAGAAATTGTATATTTAGTATTAAAAAGTCCGTAGAGTTCATTCCCTTTTGTATAAATATCAGTTGTTGGCGAATTTACATATTTGCCGCCCGATTGATTTTCGTACAGTTTTCTTCCACCAAATGCTACTACTTTACCAGATGACGAATGGATCGGGAACATTATCCTTTCACGGAATAGATCAGTATTATTGGAAGTAAATAATCCAGTTGTTGCAAAGATCTTTTCATTAATATCATTTTTAAGAAGATAATTGCGCAATCCACCGGAAGAATTAAGTGCAAATCCTAATTTGAATTTTTTTATAGTTTCATCTTTAATATCTCTTTCTGCCAGATATTCCAAAGCACTGCTTCCATGTTCTACTAAGTTTTTATAAAAATATCCGGTTGTAAGTTCATAAATTTTATAGATAAGGTCACGTTTTGAATCTTTGCCTTTACTCTGCATTGTCTGTTTTACTGTTATACCAGCACGTGCAGCAAGTTTTCTTAAAGCTTCGGGAAACGATATTTTCTCGAATTCCTGTACATAAGTAATTACGTTTCCACCCTTCCCGCAACCGAAGCATTTGTAAATTTGTTTTTTGGGACTAACAACAAATGAGGCTGTTTTTTCATCATGGAACGGACATCGGGCTTTAAAGTTACTGCCCACTTTTTTTAGAGGAATGTAGCTACTGATAACATCAACAATATCATTTCTTTCAATAATTTCATCAATAATATGCTGATCCATTAATTCATCCCCTATTCCTTGATCTTAATTACAGTCACACCACTTCCACCAGCTTCTGGAGGAGGTGAGAAAAATTCTTCAGTATTTTTATTTGTTCGCAGATAATTTCTAACTTTTGTCCGCAAAGCTCCCGTTCCTTTTCCGTGTACGATACGAATCATGAGTAATCCGCTTACTACAGCATTGTCAATAAAAGTTTCGATTTCCGGTAATGCTTCTTCAAATCTATATCCCAGTATTTTCAATTCCATTTTTGCTTCATTTTTTGGAACATTAATATGCTTTCTTATATTTGATTTTTTTACTTTCTTTTCTGTAATTAAATAGAGCCTATCAGAGGTTGTATTTAGGAAAATCCCATCCATATCAACCTTGATGTTCTTCCCTGAAATTTCAATTATTTCACCTTCCATTTCCATCTCTTTAAGCCAGACTTTCATCCCGATCTTTGCTTCATTAACTGATTCACGTGAAATTTCCGAAAGTTTTTCTTCTTCATTACTCAGTTCACGATTGAGCTGTGTTACTTTTTTCAGAGATTTTTCAAATTTATCTTTTTTATCTTTTTTATTGGATTTCTTAATATCCTTAATTTCCATGTTCAGTTCTTTTTGCATGGATGTTAGAAATTCACGAGCATCGCGTAAAGATTTCTTCTTGATCTCTTTTTTGTCTTTTTCTAAAGTCTCAATCTGATCTTGCCTCTCATTGATCTTCTGATTTAATAGTGCTGTTTTTAATTCAAATTGGTATAATTGACGTGACAATGATTTCTTCTCTTCCGACATCTTTTTGATCAATTCTGTTAATTCTACATTTTGTTTACCGGTTAAATTTCTTGCTCTTTCAATAAGATCTTTTTGTAAACCAAGCCGAGATGCAACATGAATAGCAAAACTATTTCCAGGTAAACCGAGTTTGAATTGATAAGTAGATTTGTGTTTGTCAGGATCAAACTGCATTGCTGCATTTATACACTTTTCATGTTTCTCTGCGAAGACCTTTAGCGATGTATAATGTGTGCTGATAACACCCACGGCATTGTTTTCTGCAAGGTTTTCCAAGATTGCTTGAGCTAAAGCTGATCCTTGTTCAGGATCTGTTGCAGCACCGATCTCATCGATAAGAACCAGTATTTTAGAATTATAGCTTTCTGTCATTTCTCTGATATTCTTAATATGAGAAGAAAATGTACTTAGGGAATTTTCCAACGACTGGCTATCTCCAATATCAGCAAGAATTGAATCAAATGAACCAATTACGCTATGAGGATCGGCTGGGATAGGCAAACCAGACATTGCCATTAATGTAAGTAATCCAACAGTTTTCAAGGTAACAGTTTTCCCACCGGTATTCGGACCTGAAACCAGTAAAAGGTTATAATCATATCCAAGTTCTAAATTAAAGGGAATCACATCTTCAAATTCTTTAAAAGCAAGTATTAGAAGCGGATGTCTAGCATTCTTCAATTTAATTTGAGATTTTTCTGAAATTACTGGTTTTTCTGCTTTGAGTCTATTCCCTAAACGAGCAGATGCAAAGAAGAAATCTAATTCTTGAAGATAGATGATATCTTTTAATAATACATTTTTGTGATCAAGAATCATCTCTGTATATTCTTTAAATATTCGGAAGATTTCTTGTTTTTCTTCGCTGGATACAAGGTCAAGATCATTATTTAATCCCACTATTTCCTGAGGTTCCATATAAATTGAAGATTTGCTAGAAGAACGTCCATGAATTATTCCCTGAACAAATGGATATGCTCCCTCTTTTATGGGGATTACATATCTGCCATTACGCTGAGTGACAATGCTATCGTGCAAAAATTTGCTGGCAGAAAGAGATTCAACTTTTTTATTAAGGGTGGAAACCAGATTTTTTCTTACTTGCTTCTTTTTTCTTCTGATCGATGCAAGAGCCGATGATGCATTATCCTTAACTTCACCATCGCTTTCAAATATTTTGTTAAATCTTAATTCGATATCATCAAGTGGAATTATCCTGTTAACGAATTTCAAATATTGAGGATGATCATTTAATTCTTCAATATTCTTTGAGACTCTATTTGCACATGAAACATTAAAATATATTTGTTGGAATTCTTCAAAATTATAAGTTTGATGCTTTTGTTTTGAAATTAGTTCTTCGATATCTGAAATATTTTCAAAATTATGCAAGATACCTTTTTTTAATAAAATTTGGATCTCTGAGGTTAGCTCAAGTTTATAAGTAATCTCTGCAATCGTGTTCAAGGGTGTCAGGGTTAATGCCTTTCTGCTTCCAAGCTGAGAATGACACTCCTGCGCCAGATAATCTTTTATCTTATCAAACTCGAGCTGCTTATGTGAATTCATTTATTTGTCTATTTTGTCCTTAATCAGTTTTTCAATCATTTCTGAGTTCTTATCAATATCCTTTCCAGCGTTCTGCATTTTCTCTTTTAGCCCAGGATATTTTAACTCAATTTTATCAGTAACATTACGAATATTCACAACGATCGTGGAAGAAGATGTATAATCACGGATTTGTTCTTCAAATGGTAACAAATTTAACAGAAGAAGAATAATAGCAATGATAAATGCACCGTTAATAACACCAAAAATTGCACCCAAAAATCTATCTAGCCATTTTAATTTAAGAAATTCTATTATCATTAGTAAGATCTTTATTGCAATTTTAGCTATTAATATAGTGACCAAAATAATCAGAATATAAGAACATATAATAGCCAGTGTTTCATTAAATCCCCACTTAATAATAAGCAATCCCTTAATCATATGACCAGTTTTGGCAATTAGTAAAACGATAGCAACCAAACTTAAAAGACTAATAATGCTTTTAATAAAACCTCTGCTTATTCCGTAAAAAAATAAAATTAAAAAAAAGATACTGAGAATGATATCAAGAACACCCATTTTTCCATCCTTTGTTTTTTATAAACAATTATTTAGAGTAAAAAGGGGAGATACCATCTCCCCCACAAATTATTTATACTCTATTGATTACTGATCAGCTTTGCAATTCTCTTCTAACAATTGCACTTAAGCTTTTCCCATCTACATTACTGCCGAGTTTCTCTTTGAGATACTTCATTACAATTCCCATATCTTTCATAGAATCAGCATTGAGATGAACAAGAGCATCGCTGACCTCTTTTTCTAATTCAGCTTCTGAGATTTCTTCCGGTAAATAAACTTTGATGACCTCAATTTCTCTATTCTCGATTTCTGCAAGTTCTGGGCGGTTACCCTGTATATAAAGTTCAGCCGCCTGCTGGCGCTGTTTAACCTGAATCTTAAATACAGAAATAACTTCATCATCAGTAAGCTCTTTTTTTTGTTCAAGCTTCTTATATTGAACTGCAGATTTCAAAGCACGAAGAACTTTAAGCATGTCTTTGTTCTTCTCTTGCATTGCTTTTTTTAGATCAATATTAATTCGTGTGAGCATATTTTTTTATGAAAAACGTCTTTGTTTTCTAAGACGCTTCATAGCCTTTCTTATTTGATCGTTTTTCTCTTTTTTGCGAACTACACTTGGCTTTTCGTAATATTTATTCTTCTTAACATCAGATAAAAGACCAGCTCTTTCGCAAGACTTTTTGAATCTTCTAAGCAATACTTGAAAAGATTCACCACTTTTAGCAATAACTTTTGGCAAAGAAATCACCCCCCTTTTATTTATGTGAAATTCAAAATTCTGAGTATTACTTATCCTGTCAAGCCTAAATATATTGATATTAATAATTTATAAATCAAATTCTAATTTATCTTGTACAATCTGCTATCCAAGCCTTTCTGAATAATTCCAGATACTTTAATTCATTGATTCATAAAAAAAAGCTTGAATAAATATCATAGATTTTAGTTATTGCACAAATTAAATGAAATATATAAAATATTTTTGGAGGAAGTATAATGTTACAAGGACTTAGAAAACATGGCTCATGGATAGTTTTGATAATTGCTGCTGTTTTTATTATTTCAATGGCAATTGGTGGAATTACCAGTATTTTTATTAAAAAACCATTTGTGGGAAGTATCGCAGGAAAAAAAATCTACCCGAATGATTTTAGCGAATATTTACAAAATGCGTATGCTGGTTATGCTCAACAAAATCCCGATAAAGAAATTGATGAACAAACTGCAAAACAGCTGAATGACCAAACTTGGAACCAACTTGTGCAACAAATCTTATTTGATAAAGCTGTGAAAAAACGTCACATAAAAATTACTGATGACGATATTATAGAGGAATTGAAAAATCCGGCAGAAGATATTACAAGCATTCCACAATTCCAAACTGATGAAAAATTTGATTATGCAAAATATGAAACACTTCTTATGGAAAATCCTGAATTCGCAAACTGGCTGGAAAGCCGTATTCGAGGATCTCTTCCATATCAAAGACTCTATGATAATGTAAAATCTGAAGTAACCGTTACAGTTGAAGAAGTTAAAGAACAGTACATTGACGACAACAATCTTGCTGATGCAGAAATAATATTTTTCAATCCTAATAAGATCAAAGATATAGAAGTGACTGACGAAGATATGCAGACATATTACGAAGAAAATAAAGAAGAATTCAAAAAAGAACCTGCCAGAAAACTAAAATATGTAGCTGTTAATCTAAAACCGAGTGAAGCTGATATAAAACTTGTGAAAACAAGAGTTGATTCGATATACAATCTTGCAATTAGCAACGGAGATTTTGCTGAACTTGCAAAGAAATATTCCGAAGGACCTTCCGCACCACAAGGTGGAGACTTGGGTTATTTTGCTAAAGGAAAGATGGTTCCCGCTTTTGAAAATGTAGCATTCCAATTAAATACAGGTGATATCAGTAAACCAGTTCATTCTAGATTTGGCTGGCATATTATCAAGCTTTATGATAAACGAACGAAAGATGGTGTAGAAGAAATTAGGGCAAGTCATATCCTCTTAAAAGAAGAAGCTTCTGAAGCAACAAAAGATAACCTTGAGATTTTAGCAAATGACCTTTATACAAAGGCAAAAGATTTGGGTTTAGATAAAGCAGCTGAAGAACTTGCTTATGAGATCACTGAGACAAAAGAAATTTACGAATCAACAAAATATATTGGTGGTATTGGCAGAAATGAGGAACTTGTTAAATTTGCTTTTGACAACAAAATAGGAAAACTTGCTGAACCTGTTCTCAAAGATGACGGTAATTATCTTCTTTGCGAAGTATCGTTTATTATTGGAGAACATTATCAGGTATTTGAAGATGCTCAAAAACAAATTGAAAGTATCGTAAAAAAAGAAAAGCAAAAAGAGATCTCGCAAACAAATGCCCTTGAATTTACAAATAAATTTGATGAGGCAGATTATATGAAAAATGCTGAATCTGAAGGAATTGAAATTATTGAAGCATTAAATGTGAAGATTGATAACACATTTAAACAAATCGGGAAAGATGAAATTTTAAATGAAGCTATCCTGGCAAAAGAAGCCGGAGAATACACTGATGTTATCAACGGTGAAAGAGGTTCCTACATTGCTTTAGTAAAAGTTCGCACTCACCCCAATATGGATAAATTCGAAAAAGATCAGGATAAACTTATGGAAGAAGCTCAAACAAAAGCAGAGGATGAGCATTTGAATGAATGGTTTAGGAATTTAAAAGAAGATGCAGAAATTATTGATAATAGAAGTGAATATTATAATTAGTGTCTAAAAAAACCTTGCGAATGGTGCATCGGCTTGAGAAGCAAACGATGCTAAAATTCTCTTGCCTGTCTAATGGCTACAAACCTTCGCAATGGTTAAATATTTTATGTCGACCATAACGGAGGTTTCATAAGTTAAACCATCTGTAAGGTCTTAAATTCAAAGCGAGTTTTTACAACTCGCTTTTTTTATTTATCCAGATTAAAACTGAGTGGTAATAATTCTTGAATACTTGTTTCAAGTTCATCAATTAAGGAAACAACCGTGATCTTTAGATCAGAAGAAAATTCTGAGATAACCTGACGACAAGCACCACAGGGATAGAATAATTCTTCTGTATTAGAATATATCACAAGTTCTTTAAAGTTTCTCTCACCTTCAGATACAGCTTTGAAGATTGCTGTTCTTTCTGCACAATTTGTTAAACCGTATGATGCATTCTCAACGTTACAGCCAGTAAAAATCTTTCCTGATTTTGTTAATAATGCCGCTCCAACCTGAAATCCGGAATAAGGAACATATGCATTTTCTGATACTTTTTTTGCAGCTTCTATCAATTTCTGTTTCATAGTTTTCTCCTTGCTCTGCTATCAAAACCAGCTATTTGCTAAAGTATTGTAAAGTGATTTTTCTAAAACAAAATAAATTAATGATAAATATTTTGACATTTATGGTCACAATTTCATTTATCTTTTTGTAATAAATGGAGGGGAAATAGTGGATAAAGTTATTAATCCAAGAATTAAAATATGTTGTATTAGTAATTTAAAAGAAGCTAAGATAGCAATAAATATGGGTGTATCAGCATTAGGTCTCGTTTCGGAAATGCCTAGTGGTCCGGGAGTGATCTCAATGGAAACTATCAAGCAGATCACAGCTATAGTACCTCCGCCAATTGCTACATTTTTATTAACATCCAAACAAGATGTAAATGATATAATTAAGCAGCACG
>JAGGWC010000195.1 GCA_021157645.1 Candidatus Cloacimonadota bacterium
AAACAAATTCATAAAAGCTTCTACATCAGATCTGTTAATCATTGAGAGTGGTGATACAATTCCCGCGATAGATACTGTAGAAAAAATGATACTTCCATTCTTGGATGAGAAGATCGGAATGACAGGTGGCAGACCTACACCTGAGAACGACCCTCGAACGTTTATTGGTTATAGTGTTAATCTGCTTTGGAATCTGCATCATGAAATGGCTCTCATTTCTCCCAAGCTTGGTGAGATGGTTGCTTTCAGGAAGATATTTGAACAGATCCCACCCGAGAGTGCTGTTGATGAAGCAAGCATCGAAGCTATTATGAAAGATAATGATCTGCTTTTGAAATACATACCGGACGCAATTGTTTATAATAAAGGACCAGAAAATTTAACCGATTTTATAAAACAGAGAAGAAGAATTGAAACCGGACACCTCTGGCTTATGGAAAACAGTGATTATTCCGTCTCTTCCCAAAACAAAGGACTTCTAATGGATCTTGCTCTCAAAGAGTTAAAGAAAAACAAAGAGAAAATATTCTTCCTATTTGGAACTGCATTAGTTGAGGTGTACAGTCGCTTCTTAGGCTGGTATGATTATAAAATTCGCAAGAAAAACCCATTTAAATGGGATATTGCGAATTCTACTAAGAATTTAAATAAGGAAATTAAATAATAATGTTAGAATTAATTCCACGGATTTTAGTTTATAAGTTTTTCCACAAATTCGGTTTTCCAAATATTATGCCAATGAATTATACAGTAAGTCTTTTGTATAAATGTAATTCTCGTTGTAAAACTTGTAATGTTTGGAAAAAGAAATCGGATGATCTCACAGTTTCAGAATATAAGTTGATCTTTAAAAAACTTGGTAGATCACCATACTGGTTTACACTAAGTGGTGGTGAACCTTTTCTTCGTAAAGATATAGTTGAAATTTGCACGGAACTATATAAATACTGTAAACCAAAAATTATTAATATTCCTTCAAATGGGATATTAACCAATACCATTGTGAAGAACGTTAAACAGATTACAGAGGTTTGCTCTAAAAGCCAGATAATAATTAATCTCTCAATTGATGGGATTGAAGAAAAACATGATGAAATTCGAAATGTTCCCGGAAATTATAAGAAAGTAACTAATACATTTAATAAGCTTAAAGCATTAAAAATAGATAATCTTGCAATTGGTATTCATACGGTTATTTCAAAATTAAATGTAGAGAGTTTTTCTTCTATTGCAAATGATCTCATGCAGCTTAAACCTGATTCTTATATAACAGAAATTGCTGAACAGCGAATTGAGTTAGATACAATGGAAAGTGATATTACGCCAGACATTATGTCTTATTGCACAGCTATAGATTATCTAATTCATCGTATTAAGAACGGTAAGTTCAAAGGGATGAACAAAATCACTCAATCTTTTAGAATTGAATATTATAATTTGGTAAAGAAAATATTAAGAGATAAAACTCAAGTAATTCCTTGTTATGCTGGTGTTTCTTCTGCCCAGATTTCACCTGATGGTGAAGTTTGGTCATGCTGTATTAAAGCGGAATCAATGGGTAACTTACGTGATAATGATTATAATTTCAAGAAAATATGGTTTTCTAAAAAGATGAAAAAAGAGAGAAGATCAATAAAAAATAAGGAATGCTATTGTCCGCTTGCAAATGCTTCCTACACAAATATGTTGATGCATTTTCCAACTCTTATGAGGGTATTTTATAGAAGTTTCATTAAGTGGTGGAGTTAGATGAGAAGTAAGACTAAAAAGAGAATAATTGCATTTATAATGGCTTTAATAATTTTTTCAACAGTAGCTTATGTTTTTTATGGTAAGAACTGGTTGGCAGAACAGCAATATATTCAAAGACAGAGAAACAGTGAATTCATGAAGAATGAATTAATGCAGAAAATGCTGGATATAGAAAAACAATCTCAAAAAGTGTTTAATGAAATTTTAAATCTATCTTATGATATTGAATTATTTCAGAAACAGAAGATCAAACTGAAGAAGACTGATGAAAGAATATTTGAAGTAAACTTGGAACAAAAACCATATTTTGATTTTAAAAATTTGTATCTGATAAGTTCAAATCAGCTTTTTGTACTTAGCAAAGACCTGAAAAAAATCAAATGGGATAAACATTTCGGAGAAGAACTAATAGATATTGATCTTCTTGATGCAAATAGAATTCTAATTCTCACAAAGCAGAAAAAAGCGATTTGCTTAAATCGAGACACAGGTAAAGAAATCTGGGTAAAACAACTTAAAACTCTCCCAATAGTTAAAGATAATTCGATATTCCAGATTTCTCTGAATAAATTCAAACAGCTTGATAGAAGCATTATAGTAGTGTTTTCTGAAAATGAAATTGAATTAATAGAAAATATAACTGGTACATCTTTGGGCGTTTATAATTCTAAAAATAAAATAGATCATTTAAGTGATTTTGATATTTTAGAAAAATGCATCTATTTCATTGAAGGAAATAAAATAAGTAAATTAATTTTTGATGTAAAGAGTTAAAAAATGACTATTAAAAAAGAATCTTATCAAAATGTAAATTTCTGCCTTAAGTGCGGAAACAAAATGATACTTCGAGTTGATAAAGAAGGAAAGATGCGTCCAGAATGCATGAAATGCAAATGGACTTATTATAAAAATCCAATTCCTGCCTCAGCTTGTGTTATCCTAAATGATAAAAACGAAATTGTAATTATTAAACGTAAATATGAACCCAATGTAGGCGGGTGGGCTTTACCAAGTGGCTATGTAGAAATAGACCAAAATCCTGCAGAATGTGCTGTTGATGAAATGAAAGAAGAAACAGGCCTTGATGGAGAAGTAATAGTTCAATTGGGTTACGATACAGAATTTTCATCAATATACGAAAAAGTTATCTCATTTGGTTTTTTAATGAAGATAACCGGAGGTGAGCTTCAGGCTGGAGATGATGCAGCCGAAGCACGTTATGTCAGCTTTGATGATCTACCGAAAATTGCCTTCTCATCACACGTGAAATTTATAAAGATAGTGAAAGCATTATACAGCAAAGAAAATATGAAATAAACCCCCTTTAATTCCCCCTTCGTAAGGGGGACGGGAATGCTCCCCTTGAAAGGGGAGATGCCGTAGGCAGAAGGGTTGAAAAAGAAAACATAGGTAGACAATAAGCCATTGAAAATCAGCGGCTTAACAATAAGGATATTAAAATGGAAATAAATAAAAGTTACGAACCACAAAAGATAGAAAAGAAATGGTATGAAAATAGTATAAAAAATGGATATTTCACACCAAAGATAGATAAGAATAAAAAACCTTATACAATATTGATCCCACCACCAAATGTAACCGGAATACTTCATATGGGGCATGTTTTGAATAACACCCTTCAGGATGTAATGATTCGCTATAAACGCATGACAGGAGTTCCAACTCTTTGGATACCAGGTGTGGATCATGCAGGAATTGCAACCCAGAACGTTGTTGAAAAACAATTAGCTAATGAAGGCAAAACCCGTCATGATATTGGTAGAGAAAAACTTGTTGAACGTATCTGGGAATGGAAAGAAGAGAAGGGTGGAAGGATAATTGAACAGCTCAAAATGCTGGGATGTTCTTGTGACTGGACTCGTGAAAGATTTACGATGGATGAAGGTCTTTCCGAAGCAGTTAAAGAAGTATTCATTCAACTCTACGAGAAAGGGTTGATCTACAAAGGTAAACGTATTATTAATTGGTGTCCCCGCTGTGTAACTGCTCTGGCAAATGACGAAGTTGATCATGAAGACGAGACTGGAAACCTGTGGAACATGCGCTATCCACTCAAAGATGGAAGTGGCTTTGTAACAGTTGCTACTACCAGGCCGGAAACAATGTTAGGAGATACTGCTGTTGCTGTACATCCTGATGATGAAAGATACACAGACTTAATTGGTAAAACAGTAATTCTGCCATTTATTGAACGTGAAATTCCAATAATTGCAGATGAATATGTAGAGAAAGACTTTGGTAGTGGATGTGTTAAAATTACCCCAGCTCACGATCCTAATGATTTTGAAATAGGGCAGAGACACAATCTGGAAAAGATCATTGTAATGGATGAACACGGAATTATGAATGAAAATGCCGGAAAAGAATTTCAGGGACTTTCACGATTTGAATGCCGCGATAAAATAGTTAAAATGCTTGATAATAAAGGATTATTGGGGAAAATAGTACCTCATGAACACGCAGTTGGACATTGTTATCGTTGTGATACAGTAATTGAATCATATCTCTCAGATCAGTGGTTCGTTAAAATGGAACCTTTGGCACAACGGGCAATTGATGCTGTAAAAAATGGTGAAGTTCAGTTCCAACCAAAACGATGGATAAAAGTTTATCTACATTGGATGGAAAATATTCGTGACTGGTGTATTTCACGTCAGATCTGGTGGGGACACAGAATTCCTGCATATTATTGTGATAAGTGTGGAGAAATTGCTGTTGCTAAGGAAACTCCAGTTAAATGTACAAAATGTGGAGGTACAAGTTTCACTCAAGATGAGGATGTGTTGGACACATGGTTTTCAAGTTGGTTATGGCCTTTCAGTACAATGGGTTGGCCTCAGAAAACAGAAGATCTTGATTACTTTCTACCAACAAATCTGTTGGTTACAGCTCCAGGAATTATCTATCTTTGGGTAGCACGAATGATAATGGCAACACTCGAATTCCAGGATAAAATTCCTTTTGATACAGTTCTTTTACATGGAATGGTTCTTGATGAGAATGGAATAAAGATGAGTAAATCTTTAGGAAATTCTCCCGATCCAATCCATATTATTGAAGAATACGGAGCCGATGCTCTTAGATTCAGTATGATCTTTAATACACCAAAAGGTGCTGATAGCTATTATTCAAATGCAATTCTGGATACCGGAAGGAATTTTGCTAATAAGATCTGGAATGCCTATCGCTTTATGATGATGAATGTTGAGAAGATTGATAAAATTCCTGAATCTGTCATCCTGAGCGGAGTCGAAGGATTAAAACTTGAACTTGCCGATAAATGGATTTATAGTAGATTGAACGAAGTTATTCAGCTTTCAAAAAAGAATTATGAAGAACTCAGGTTTAATGATACTGCGAATATCTTAATGGATTTTATTTGGAAGGAATTTTGCAGTTGGTATTTAGAACTTTCTAAAGATAGAATTTACAACAGTGAAAACAAAGAAGAACAGCTTACAGCTAAGTATGTTCTGTTAGATGTATTCCAAACTTCTATGCGTCTATTGCAGCCGATAATGCCATTTATTACTGAAGAGATCTGGCAGGGAATTAAAGAGTACTTCCCAATGCCGGAAGAATCACTTGTGATTGCTACTTTCCCAGAAGTTAATAAAAATCTCATTAATGAAAAGATCGATACTGATATGTCATTGATACAGGAAACTATTACAGCAATTAGAACTTTACGGAAACAAGTAAATCTTGCTCCAAAAGTAGAGATCGAAATTTCTATAAAGGTTGCTTCTAAAGAACAAATAAACCTCCTGAAATCTTATGAGAATTATTTTCAGAAGCTTGCAAAAATTTCAAACTTAAAAGCTGATGTTAATATAGAAAAGCCTGCTTCTTCAATAGCAGCGGTTGTACAGAATATGGAAATTTATCTTCCTTTGGAAGGTCTTATAGATCTTGATGCAGAAAGAGAAAAATTAACAAAACAAATAATTAAACTTGAAATTGAATTGAAAAAGATTAATGGTAAACTTCATAATTCTAAGTTTGTCGCAAATGCACCGGAGCAGATCGTTGCAAAAGAAAAAGAGAAATATAATGAAGTTAAAACAAAGTTAGATATTACGGTTTCATTGCTTAATGGGCTTAAATAGGAGGAACAATGACTGAAGAAAAAATTGAAACAGAAGCAATCGAAGGTACTGTTGAACAGGAAGAAAATTTTACAAATGATCCTAAAAAAATGAGATTTTATGAGAAATTAAGAAAGAAGATACAAAAATTAGCTGTTGCCAAAGGTGGAAATAAAGCAGGTGAGTTTACTAAGTATCTTTTCGCTTTACCAGATTTTTTTGTTCTATTATGTAGATTGGCTGTTGATAAGCGTGTTGGCAGTAAACAGAAATTGCTAGTTGGTGGAATAATTGCTTACGTAATCTCACCAATAGATATTATTCCCGATTTTATTCCATTCATAGGTTATGTTGATGATCTTGTACTAGTTGTTTACGGATTAAATATGGTTTTGAATGAAGTGGATAAACAAGTTCTCATTGATAATTGGAGCGGGGAAGAGGATATTTTAATTCTTCTTCAAAAAATAACTTATGTTGCAGAAAACTTCCTTGATAAGAATATTTTGAGAAAAATTAAAGGCTGGTTTGGAAAGATTCATTAAAGAGATTATATGAAACTTTTGCTAGCAACTCGCAATAAAGATAAAGTTATTGAAATAAAAGAGATATTGAAGGATTTGGATGTGGAGATTGTCTCTGCTTCTCAGTTTCCTGATATGCCCGATGTAATCGAAGACAAAGACACGATCAAAGGAAATTCTATAAAGAAAGCAACTGAATGTGCAGAATATTCCAATCTGCTTACTATTGCCGATGATACTGGTTTATTCGTTGATGCGTTGAACGGAAACCCCGGTGTTTTTTCTGCTCGTTTTGCAGGAGAGGATTGTTCCTACAAAGATAACCGTGTAAAAATGTTAAAAGAAATGAAAGGTAAATCTAACCGTAATGCACAATTCCGTACTGTCTGTGCTTTTGTCTCTCCGGATGGATTGATAGCGACTACAGAAGGAATTGTTGAAGGAAAGATAACTGAAGAAGAATTTGGCAATAATGGTTTTGGATATGATGCAATCTTTAAAGCTGATGAAACCGGTAGAACATTTGGTGAAATGACGCAGACCGAGAAGGAAACGATAAGTCACCGAAGTAGAGCTCTTAATAAAATGATACCAATTTTAGAAAAATATCTTATAAATGGAGTTGACCATGGTTAATCCACAAATTTTTAGAGCTTATGATATAAGAGGTGTTGTCGATAAAGATCTTAATGAAAACATTCTCTACCTAATTGGAAAAGGATATGGAACTTTTCTTCGAAGACAGAATTTGAAAACTGTTTGCATTGGTGGTGATGCACGTCTCAGCACTCCTGCCTTTAAGGAAGCATTCATCAAAGGTATGCGTGAAACCGGCATTGATGTTATTGATGTTGGTATTGTGGCTACACCCGTTCTTTATTTTTCTATTTGGAAATTGAAGACAGATGGTGGTGTTATGATAACTGCCAGTCACAATCCTGCTGAATATAATGGGATAAAATTGAATCAAGGTTTGCAAAGCGTTTATGGTGAACAGATCCAGGAAATCCTGAAACTTATACAGAACAAAGATTTTGAAACCGGAGAAAGTTTTCTTTCCTCAAATGATCAAATGGATGAAATTTACAAAAATTTTATTTTCGATGGAATCAAATTGGAACGACCTGTGAAAGTGATAGTTGATGGTGGCAATGGAATGGGTGGTCCATATCTTCCTGGAATATTAAGAAGACTTGGTTGTGAAGTCACGGAAATGTATTGTGAACCTGATGGAACATTCCCAAATCATCATCCTGATCCAACAGTTGAAAAATATATGACTGATCTTATTGCAGCAGTTAAAAGCTCTGATGCAGAAGTTGGGCTTGGTATGGATGGTGATGCAGATAGGATTGGTGTAGTTGATGAGAATGGCAAAATGCTTTTTGGGGATCAAATATTAAATATTATTGCTCGTGATTTCTTAATAGCAAATCCAGGAGAAAAGATCATTGGTGATGTGAAATGTTCCAAAAACTTCTTTGATGATATAAAAAAGCATGGCGGAATTCCCATAATGTACAAAACAGGTCATGCCAACATTAAGAGTAAAATGAAGAAAGATGGTCTGTTAATGAGTGGTGAGATGAGTGGTCATGTATTTCTAAAAGATCGTTTTCTCGGCTTTGATGATGCTATTTATGTTTGCGCTAGATTTGTGGAGATCATGAGTAAAACTGATAAACCGGTTAGCACGTTTTTGGCAGATCAACCTAAAGTGTATAATACTCCGGAAATCCATTATAAAAGCACCGATGATGATAAGTTCGATCTGGTAGCAAAAGTGCGTGATTCATTTATTGCTGAAGGCTACGATGTGAATGATATTGATGGAATGCGCATCACTTTTAAAGATGGTTGGGGACTTTGCAGAGCTTCCAATACAACTCCGGTTCTTGTTTTACGTTACGAAGCAGAAACAGAAAAACGTTTGCATGAAATTCAAAAATTGATTGAAGATAGAATAGAAAAATTGAAATAAATTAAAGAATTACTCACTGATATTCACGGATTTGACGGATAAGAGTACTTAAAAAAAATTACTGTTCCCAAGATCCCGAATTCTTTCGGGAGGAACAAGAATATAAAGGTAAGAAATGAATTGGAATGATTATGCTATATATTATGATTGGGAATTTGAACTGATCTGTACAAATCAGAGAGAAGATATTCATATTTGGAAAGCACTCGCTAAAAAGTTTGGTGATTCGATCCTTGAGTTATGCTGTGGTTCTGGCAGGATAACGCAAGAATTAATTAAGGATGCACATAACATTTTTGCTATTGATAATTCCAATGAAATGCTCGATATTCTCAGAGCTAAGAATCTACCGAATTTAGAGATTCTCAATTCAAATATGCCAACTTTCAAATTAGATAGAAAATTCAAATTTGCTTTTATTAGTTATTCCTCATTTCAGCAACTACTCACACTGGAAGATCAGATAACATGTTTGAATAATATTCATGATCATCTTGAAGATGGGGGAGTGCTGGCAATGGACATCAATCCACGAATATGCGAAGGTGAAGATATTTTACCAAGAACACATTCATATACTGCAAAATATCCAATTAATAATTCAACTGTTACAATGTACACTTCATACAGAATTGATAGGATTAATCAGGTTAAACACTGGAGAGATGAATATCTTGAAATTCCCCAGAATGGTGAAGAACAAATAACTTATGTTGATATTTCATTGAAAGAATGCAGCATTGATTATATGAGATTATTATTTGAAAAATGTAATTTTGAAATCAGCAATATTTATGGAGACTTTGATAAAGGTGAAGTTTCAGAGGATTCTGAGAATATGATTTATGTTGTAAGAAAAAAGTAACTCGAAGTTCCGATTTCGAG
>JAGGWC010000012.1 GCA_021157645.1 Candidatus Cloacimonadota bacterium
AAAGGTTAACTGGGAGAGGAATATCATTTTCATTTTCATAAGCACCCATATCAGGTGGGTCTCCACGAAGATTACCTTCAATATCCGTTGTAGGAGCATATGTTGCAGAGGCATCACCAATACAAGGACTATTATCTTCAAGATGATAATTATCATTATCTGCATCTAAAAATAAAGGATTAGATGTAATACAATCGCTAACTCCGTTAACTACTCCATCCGAAGCACAGGTATAAAGAACAATACCATCAATATCAATGTATATATCATGACCATTTGATACTGCTGTATTATCCCATAAGATACAATTATTTAATAAACTTTCATCGTACCAATATTCTTCATTCTCAATAAATGCACCACCACCATTACTAATTGTTACGTTTTTACTAAATGTGCAGTTATTCATCGCACCACCATAATAGAAATATGCACCACCCCCACCATAATCTGCTGAGTTTTCATATAGCAGGCAGTTGTTGAATATTCCTCCTTCATTAAAATATACGCCTCCTCCATAATCTGCTGAGTTCCCATTTAGAAAACAGTTAGTTAGAATGCCGCCGTAGTAACAATATACACTGCCACCCTCACCAGTTGCTGTGTTGTCACTTAGGGTACAATCATTCACTGAGCCATTAGTTTCAAAATAAATACTACCACCGTTACCAGTTGTTGTGTTGCCATTTAGCGTGCAGTTAGCCATTGAACCGCCATTAAAGAAATATACACCACCACCACCGTAACCAGTTGCCGAATTCTCGTTTAGCGTACAGTTATCCATCGTGCCACCATTAGAGAAATATACACCACCACCCTCATCAGTTGCTATGTTGTCACTAAATGTACAGTCATTCATTGAACCACCATGTTCAAAATAAGCTCCACCGCCTTCTTCTTCAGATGAATTATTGTTTAATGTGCAGTTAATCATTGAGCCGCCATAAAAAAAGAACGCACCACCGCCCCAACGTCCTGAGTTCCAACTCAGCATGCAGTTATTCAGAGTACTAACACTATTCAAATAAACGCCGCCACCATCTTGTGAGCTGTTAGCATTTCGGATTGTCATATCTTTGATTAGAACAGCTTCTGTAGATGTTATTTCAAATACCCTGTCACTGGCAGAACCTGCAGTTACATGCGCTTGAACAATAGTGGAACTTTGGCTCTGACCCTGAATTGTGAGTCCTTTATCTACAGTAATACCTTCTTCGGTTATAGTACCATACACATCAATAATATCTCCATCAGAAGCGGCTACAATTGCAGCCGTAATAGTGGTGAAATCATAGCCACCACCAGTTCCAACAGTGTAAGTTGTTTGTGCCATCAATCCGCTACTTAAAACTAATAAAACCATCAAAATAAAAATTGAGACTAAAGTTGTTTTCTTCATTCGATCTCCTGTATAATGTTGTTAAATTAATTAATTATCAAAACTTTAAACAAGATAATCAGGATTAATCTTAATTGTCAAATAGAAAATTTTTATATGTAGACAAAAAAACTTTGCTTAATGAATTTGCAAACAATTATTATATCGAGGTTTAGAAATGAAATTGGGATTTATTGAGAAGAGAACATTTTGGTTATTGATGCTGGCATCTTTTTTCAATGGCTTTGTAATGGGCACTTTCAATATCCAGGATGTGGTCGCTAAAAAGGCGTTGTCGGCATTAGACTGGCAGATCACAATACTGGTTATGCTGTGGCCTCTCTCAAATTTATTTTCTATCTGGTGGGGCAAAGCACTCGAACGCTCCAAAAGCATTTCCAAATTTTTTATTCTTACAGCTTTTGTTGGAAGACTTGTCCTACTTTTCATGTTGTGGACTCACAGCTACTATCCCTATTTGATAATCATGATCTTTGTGTTTTCTTTCAATTCGCTTCTCAGTCCTGCACAAAACTCAATATATAGGAACAATATTTCTGCAGAAAACAGGGGAGTTTTATTTGGATATACGGCAAGTTTGATTACGCTTATTGCAATAATCTTCAGTTATACTGCCGGAAAACTGATGGACATAAATGAAGACTGGTTCCGTTATATATTCTCCATTGCAGGATTAATGGGTTGTATAAGTTCTCTATTAATGGCAATGATAAAAATTGAGAACAAAAAATACAATGCAGCAAAATTAAAACTTAAGCAATTATTTGTAACACCTATATTGAGTACAATGAATATTTTAAAGAAGGATAAAGATTTTGCGATCTTCCAGAGAAACTTTTTCATTTACGGAATTGGTTTTATGATCATACTGCCAGCTATTCCAAAATTCTTGGTAGAATATCTCAAAATGGATTATTCACAGACCTTTATGGCAAAAGGAATACTCTCTCAACTTGGAATTCTGTTTCTGGCTCCAATTGCCGGTAAGATCCATGATAAAAAAAATCCGTCATTCTTTACCTTCCTTGCCTTTTTCATTTTGGGATGTTATCCTTTCATACTATTGATCTCCAGTTTCCTGATAGGTTCGGGGATTGAAAATTATGTTGTGTATTTTGCTTATCTCATTTTTGGAATCGGAATGTCAGCTATTGTAATTTCATGGAATATGAGTTCTATCTTTTTTGCCGGGAGTAATGATGTCTCCATGTATCAGAGTGTTCATGTAACGCTAACTGGGTTAAGAGCACTGATTTTTCCATTTCTTGGATATTTAATTTTAAAATATTTTGGTGTAAAAGTTGTATTTACTATTTCGGTCAGCATGTTCTGGCTTGCTTCCATTTTGAGCTATCTTGATTATTTAAGGATATGTAAATCAGGCTTTAGGTACGCTGCACATTTTGATAAAATTGTGAATTATTTCCGCAGGATACCACCCAGAGGATAAGAGTTATGCATATTGGATTTTTGTTTACGAGCCGAAGCTTATGTCGTCCTGAGGTATCTATCAGCCTTACATACGAAGGAACTCATGGCAGAACTTGCAGCTTTACATCTTGTTCGGCAGAGATTCTTCCGAAGAGCAGCAAGTATGATACGTCAGAATGACAATACACACAATATTTTAGTTGTTTATCCCAGAGGATAATTCAGGAGGATTGTTGAGAAAGATATTTATATTTATTTTGTTAATTTTTGTTAGTTTTGTATTTGCAGATATTATAGTAGAATATAATTC
>JAGGWC010000110.1 GCA_021157645.1 Candidatus Cloacimonadota bacterium
GAAATTACAAAAGGACCTTTTGCAGGATTAATTGGATACGTAGAAGATCAGAAAGATGTGAAAGAAGTTATTTTGCAGGTAACGATGTTGCATCAAGCAGTTTCAGTTTCTGCCAGAGCAGATCAAATAAAAATAATACGATAGGAAGGTTAAATGAAAATATTAGTAACTGGTGGAGCGGGATTTATAGCTTCACATATTGTAGATAAATATATTGAACTCGGTCATGATGTGGTAGTGGTTGATAATTTATCATCCGGTTTTAAGCATAATGTAAATCCAAAAGCAAAATTTTATGAGATTGATATTCGCTCAAAAGAACTTGAACAGATATTTAAAGCAGAAAAACCGGAGATCGTGAATCATCATGCAGCTCAGATAAGTGTTCCCGTATCTGTTCAAGAACCGGAACTCGATGCTGAAGTTAATGCAGTTGGTTTTTTGAATATTCTGCAAAATTGTGTTAAATATAAAGTAAAAAAAGTGATCTTCATTTCTTCCGGTGGTGCTGTTTATGGTGAAGCTGAAGAATATCCCACAACAGAAAACTATGATCCTAAACCACTTTCACCTTATGCAATTCATAAATATGTTTCGGAAAAATATCTCTATTTTTATAATCATCAATATGGTTTGAAATACACAGTTCTAAGATATGCAAATGTATTCGGACCGCGTCAAATTCCTCATGGAGAAGCCGGAGTAGTTTCCATTTTTATAACAAATTTCAGAGATAATAAAAAAACATATCTCTATGCTTTCGATGAAGAACCGGATGGAATGATCCGTGATTATGTTTTTGTAAGAGATATCGTTAATGCCAACGTGTTGGCATTAGATAGAGGTGAACTTGATGCATTTAATATCGGTACCGGTTTAGAAACAACAACCGGACAACTTTATAGAGAAATTGCTTTACAGATGAATACGCAAATTGAACCTGTGCGAGAGGGAGCAAGACCCGGAGATATTAGGAGAAGTTGTTTGAATATTAATAAGGCAAAGATTGAATTTGGTTGGGAACCAAAGTACTCTTTGTCAGATGGCGTAAAGGAAACAATAGATTTTTTCATGAAGAAAAAATAAGGAGATCGTATGCCGAAAATCGAGGAGCTCAACATTAAGCAGATCAAATTACCAAAGAAAAAGATAATTACAGGTGTAATTATTCTGGCAGCGGTAATTTTCTTTGCAACGGGTTTATATACCGTAAATCCGGAAGAAGTAGGTGTTATCCAGAGATTTGGGAAATACCTATCAACTACACAACCGGGATTGCATTTCAAGATTCCATTTGGTGTAGATAATCTTACTAAAATTAAAGTTAAACTTGTATTTAAGGAAGAATTTGGATTCAGAACTCTGCAAGCAGGAGTACGCACAAAATATTCTGCACAAAGTTACAATCATGAAGCAATTATGCTTACAGGTGATTTGAATATTGCAGATGTAGAATGGATAGTTCAATACAGAATAAAAGATCCTGTAAAGTATATGTTTAAAGTTAGAAATGTAGAAGAGACAATGCGGGATGTATCAGAATCTGTGATCCGGGAAGTTGTCGGTGATCGTAGTGTTGATGAAGTAATTGTACTTAATAGAAAAGAGATTGCAGATAAATCTCAGCTAATGCTTCAAGAACAACTCGATATTTACAATGCAGGATTAGAGATCGTTACGATCAATCTGCAGAATGTTAATCCACCTGAAGCAGTTCAACCTGCTTTTAATAATGTGAACTCTGCAAAACAGGAAAAAGAAAGGATTATTAATGAAGCTTGGCAAAAATATAATCAGGTTATTCCGGAAGCAGAAGGTAGAGCAAAAAGAACTATTGAAGAAGCTGAAGGATTTGCTGTAAATAGAGTTAATAGAGCTAATGGTGATGCTAACCGATTCATCCAGATGTATAATACTTATCGCTATTCCAAAACCGTAACAAAGAAAAGACTCTACCTGGAGATGATGGAAAAAGTTCTGCCAAAAGTAGAAAAGAAGTATATTATTGATGATAAAGCGAATAATGTACTCCCTCTCTTGAATCTTGGACAAGGAGGTAACTAAAATGAAAATGAAATTAAACTATATACTGATAATATTAGCACTTATTTTATTATTTAATGCATTTTATGTAATAGACGAAAGACAGCAGGTGATCATTACTCAGTTTGGTAAACCAGTTGGAGATGCAATAACAAATGCCGGACTGCGTATCAAAATTCCATTTATTCAGAAAGTACATTATTTTGATAAAAGAATACTGGAATGGGATGGTGAAGCAAAGCAGATTCCAACATCGGATAAGCGATATATTTGGATAGATACTTTCTCACGCTGGCAGATCGTTGACCCATTGAAGTTTTATGAGTCAACTCGTTATGAAAGCAGTGCACATGGTAGATTGGATGACATAATCAGTGGTACTACACGTGATGTAATAAGCTCCAATAAATTACTGGAAATTGTAAGAAGTTCCAATAGAGAAATGACGTTTACATCTGAATATATGGATAGTAAATTGGCTGATGAAATCCTGGAAAATATCATTAATGGTCGTCAGATTATTGCAGATTCTATATTTGCACTTTCAAAAGTAAAAGTTGCAGAGTATGGTATCAATTTGATCGATGTTCGAATAAAAAGATTGAACTATAATCAGGAAGTTCAAGGGAAAGTATTTGAGAGAATGATCTCTGAAAGGAATAAGATCGCAGAAAAATACTTGTCAGAAGGAAAGGGAGATTCTTCTGAGATATTGGGTAAAATGCAGAGAGAGCTTGATCAAATTCAGTCTGAAGCATATCAAACGGCTCAAGAGATCAAAGGTAAAGCAGATGCTGAAGCCATTAATATTTATGCAAATGCTTATAACAAAGATCCTGAATTTTATGAATTCCTGAAAACTTTAGAGACTTATGAAAAGACAATTGATAATAAGAATACACTCATTATGACTACAGATAGTGATTATTATAGGTTTCTAAAAACAATAAAATAAATGAATAGCAAATATCCAGACGAATACTGGATGAAGTTCGCAATTGATGAAGCAAGATCGGCATTTCAGGAAAATGAAGTGCCGATCGGTGCTATATTAGTAAAGAACAACAAACTGATTGCTTCTGCTCATAACCGAACAAATGCTGCAAATAATGGATTAGCTCATGCTGAAAAATTAGTTATTGAAAAAATTATTGCAAATGGTGAGAAGTTTTTAAATGATTATACTTTGTATGTAACCGTTGAACCTTGTTTGATGTGTGCTGGAATTATTATCTGGACACGTGTTGGAAAAGTTGTCTTTGGTTGTTACGATGAAAAAGCTGGAGCTGCAGGTTCAATTTATAATGCTTTGTTAGACAAAAATTTTAATCATAATCCTGAGTTAATATCTGGTGTTTGTGAAGATGAATGTTCCACTTTGATAAAGGACTTTTTTAGAAGCAAAAGAAAATAATTGGAGATTGGAGATTGGAGATTGAAGGGTTTTATGAATAAAGAAGAACTTAAAAAAAGAACCAAAGCATTTGCTCATAAATGTGTAAAAATCGTTAAATATCTACCAAATACATATTTAGGAAGACATATTCAAGGTCAGTTAGTTCGTTGTTCAACATCAGTTGCTGCAAATTACAGGGCAGCATGTAGATCTCAAAGTAAAGCATCCTTTATAGCAAAATTGAGTATTGTAATCGAAGAAGCTGATGAATCCCATTTCTGGATAGAATTTATAATAGATGAGAAGCTAATCTTAAATCAAGAAATATCGGATTTATTATCTGAAGCAGATCAATTGACAGCTATATTCGTATCTTCTAGAAAGACAGCGAGAAAGAATTTGAGTTGAAGATTATTAATTTATGTATGTAAATGTGAGATTGTAATTATCAAATCGTAAATCTTTAATCTCAAATCTAAAATTAGGAGAGTTGCCGGAGCGGTTGAACGGGGCGGTCTCGAAAACCGTTGTGGGTGCAAGCCTACCCAGGGTTCGAATCCCTGACTCTCCGCCATGTTTTAATTATGGATGAGGAATTAGGAATTACGAATTACAAATTATGAATAAATATTTTGTATAGAGAATACATTACAAATAATATCATTTAACTTGCCAAACAATATAATGAAATGAAACATTACATTAGTAATAAGAAATTATTAAAATTTGGAGAGTAATTATGAAGAAAATTTTAGGTTTGGTTTTCATCCTTGCATTATTCCTTACAGGATGTACAGATGAAGGTATTTTGAGAATTAACAGTAATTCCAGTGAAAATGTTTGGTATGAATTGGATTATGGTCCAACGGAATGGTTGTCACAAGGAGAATCTGATTTATATTCATGGGACTTAAGCACTAGTCTTTTTGAAGAAGAATATAAGGAAATTACAGTATCATATGGTGGTGATTATTGGTTTTGGTATGATTATGAAACAACTAAAACCATTAAACCAGGTAAAACAACATCAGTAAATATTATTGGAGATGCAGGTGAAATTGAGATCTGGAACAATTCGAATAGTTTCTATATTACTGAAGTCTATCTTTCACCTAGTGATGAATTAACTTGGGGAAGTGATGATCTTAATGGGATGATCGGACCTGCGGAATCTGTTGTTTGGAAAGTTACGGTTGGAAGTTGGGATATTAGGATTGTTGACAATTACGATGATGAATTTATAAAACTTGATCAATATATACCTGCTGAAACAAAATTTACTTATATGTATACCGGATTTAGAAAAACCGAGAATGTAAATGGTGAAAAAATTGATAATGCTAAAAATTGTACAACAATTACAAAAGACCTCTGTGAAAAACGTTAAGTAAGAAAATACTCATAAACAGTAGAGTTTCTTTAATCTATTTTTTTTATAAAATCACCAGAAGGTTGCTCAATATCATTAGCAGTGATTTTTTTAAATTCCTTAAACTTTTTAATGATATTGATAAATTCACCATGTTCACTTCCGATATCAAGAATATTTCTACCATCGATGGTTTTGATTATTTTTTTCCAATTTCTCCACTATCTTTTACCATTTCCCCAAAATTTTATTTGAAAGGAATAGGTTAATCTCTTCTTGTTTTTTAAGCAGTTCAAATTCTTTGCTCATACTTGATACCGTAGAATTCTGATACTCAATTTTAGAACGGTCAAGATCAAGCAGACTTATCATTCCATACTTATAATGTTCTTGAGCCATTTCCAGATTCTTCTTAGCAAGCTCAAGTTTATCTTCATACAATTCTTGCGATTTTTTTATTGTTTCAAAATCAGAAAGAAGTATCTGTAAATCTATCTTGCTACTCTCTTTTGTAATTTCAAGATCCATTCTTAATAGTTCGTGATTTCTCTTAGCTTGAAGATATTGTTCTCTAGTTTGCAATAAATTAAAAATATTGTAACTTGCGTTAAGTGAGAGTGTATTGCTGGTTCTATCATAATTTCCAAAATCATAAATATCGTTTGGATCATTATGTGTTAATGAATATGTCATTGTGAGTGAGGGTAGAAAATTCATCTTTTCTTGGAATAGCATTATCCTGCTGGTTTTTAGAGTGTTTTCCTTTTGTTGAAGTGCAATATTAGTTCGGAATTCTGCGTTTTCTGTTGTGATATTTATGTTTGGATCAGCGAGCTCAAATCCTTCGTCATTTATATTCAAATAACTGAAAAGATCCTTCCTAAGTTTTACCAGGCTGTTCATAGCCTCATTTACTTCTATTTCATAATTGATTAAAGATATTTTACTTTGCTGCAATTCCATGGCAGATTTATCGCCTGCCTCAAATTGTATTTGTGCTTGACCACTTATCTTTTGCTGAAGGATTAAATTCTCTTCTTGAATATCCAGATTTTTCTTTGATTCCAACACGGCTAAATATTTAAGAAATACAGTATAAGCGATCATTTTTTTTCTGTTTTCCAAAGAAAGGTCGGCATTTCTTTTATTAAGGATAGAAGTTCTTACATTATAATAATTCGGTTCGTTCAAACTGATCCCTTTACTTAATTGGAATGTAGCATTGTTTGACCAATCTGAACCTGTGTCAAAATTTTTAGAACTTCCAGCAGAAATGCGTGCTGAAGGTAGTAATCCGATCCAACTGCTTCGTAGATCACTTTGTGCATTCAAGTTAGCTGCATTTTCCAGTTTAATATCGTATGAATTCTCTAAGCCGATATTTATCAAATCATCAAGTGTGTATTCTTCAGCAAATATCAAAATCGGAATAATCAGTAAAAATGATATTATTATTCGTCTCATTTTGGTCTCCTTAATATTCAAAATTAATAATCATCGGCAAGAATCTTAAGTTAAAGAAAATAGGCAATATTTTTTATTTGCAAACCTAATACATTGCTATCCAATGAAGCTTTAAATTCAAACTATATTACAAATTAACAATAATTTATTTGACTAATAAAACTAACTGTATAAAAAAATTGTAACTTAAAATATTGATTTGCGTTATAGTATTTAGAAAACGGTGAAGGTAATAAAATTTGGATAGAGAAAGAGAGATGATTCTCAATGCAAAAAAAGATATCAACCAGTTTGATTATCTTTATCAGAAGTACTATCCAAAAATCAATAGTTTTGTATTTCATAGAGTGAAAGAAGAATCTGTGCGTAACGAGATCGTTTCTAATGTGTTTTTTAAAGCGATGAAACGGTTGGTTGTTTTCCGTTTCTATGATTCACGAAATTGCGGATTTTCATCTTGGTTATATCGTATCGCCTTAAGTGAGTTAAGTCAATATTTTTACGAAAGGAAACGCGAAAAAAGGATTCATGATAATTTCAAATGGAATTTGCCGATAGGAATACCAATTGAGATTGATTATTCAGTTGTTGAAAAATTTATGACTGAGTTAAAATTAGATGAACAGAATCTGATTTCTTTACGGTTTTATGAGAAGCTTAGTTATACTGAAATCGGTGAAATATTGAAAAAGAAAGAAGGTACGGTAAAAGTTCAAACGCACAGAATTTTAAAAAAATTACGAAAGAAGATTGAAAGGGAAATTGATAATGAAAGATCTTGAAAATAAATTATTGTCTATGGCAGTACCAAAAATTGAAAATGATCAATTTGAACAGATTTTGAGAAACAAACTGGTAAGAAAATATCACAGCAGGGAAAGTAAGTATATTAGTAAATTCCGCTATTCAATTGCCTTTGCAAGCGTTCTGCTTGTATTCATCCTTTCATTATTTATTTTCCCTGAGATTAGTTCTAAGGTAAATGAAGTTGCTTTTAATAAAGAAGTAGCTACTCAGGAAACTAATAATACAAATTATTCGGATGATGAATTTTTTACAAAATTTGCTGAGGATAATAATAAATTTTACTACACTTCAATCCATAATCCAAATTTGAAAAATAGGATCGATCCAGAAAAATATAGAGAAGATAAAGCTTATGTTATCCGAAAATATGTATCCCGAGATTCACAAGCAATAATGATTATTTCCGAATTCAATAAACCGGCAATGAAAAAACAGTTGCGTGAAGTCAGCTTTTAAGTGAAACCTGAAATTGTTGCTATTTATAAGTAATTTCTACACAAGAGTGTTTTGTCATCCTGACAAATCTTACACGTTGTTCTCAGGAAGAATCTCCGCTTAAAATGAGATTCTTCGTTAGAAATTGCTTCGAAGATTTCCTCAGAAAGACAGCATTTTATATTTTGCAGAACACTTGTATGTATGGCTGGTTCAATCGTCTCGATTGAATCAAATGTTTTAACAGGTCGTTTAGATTTGAAAGAAAAGTAAAAGGTTGTTTTCGAGACGAAAACAAGAAACAGTTTAGACTTCTTGGGACGAGAAGTCCAACAAAAAAAGTTTAACAAAAAATATTTGGAGGAGAAATGAAAAAAGTAATTGTTATTTTGTTGATAAGTTTAATGCTGATGAGTATCTCGTTATTCGCAAGATCCAAAGTTAGAATGGGAGTAGTTTTGAGTGAAAACTCAAAAGAACAATATGGTGTTCTGATAAAAAAAGTTACCGATGAGAGTCCTGCAGCAAAAGCCGGGTTAAAAACAGGTGATATTCTTTTAATGATTGATGAGGATAAAATATACACTATAGATCAAGTGAAGAAAATGCTCTCTTTCTTTGAGCCTGAGCAGAGGATCAAGATCACTTTTAAAAGAGGAGAGATTACAGATACTTGCTTTCTAATTTTGGAAGAGAAAAAAACACCTGAGATTCCAAAAAGAACCTATATGGGTTTGGTCCTGGAAAATATGGATGACAACACAAGAAAGAAGTTCAAATTGGAAAAATCTTTTGGAATAATGATCAGTGACGTTGTGGAAGATTCTCCGGCTGATGAAGCTGGATTGAAAAATGAAGATGTGCTTTTAACCTTTGCTGATGAAAAGATATTTACTGTAGATCAATTGTTAAAAATGTTGAAAAATTACAAACCGGAAGATAAAATAACCCTCGAAATTCTGCGAGGAAAAAAGAATAAAAAAATCGATATTATTCTGGGTGAAAAGGAAGATAAATTAAATTACTTTTTCTCTGGAAGAGACGGTTCATTTGATTTATTCAGCACACCGGAAAATGTCTTATTCTACCAATATGATCTTCACGACAATGATAAATGGATTGGTGTGCAATTGAATTTAAACAAGCAGATAAATATACAAGATGGTGAAGAGGAAGTAACAACAGAAACTACAATCACAAAAGTAATTGAAGGATCTCCGGCCGAAAAAGCCGGATTGAAAGATGGTGACATCATAATTGCTGTAGAAAATAAAAAAGATCTGGAAATTGGAGAAGCAATAAAAGATAAAGAAATTGGAGATGAGCTTGTCCTCACCATTAAAAGAGATGGGAAAACTCAGGACATTGTTGTTGCCATCGGAGAGAGAGAATCTCTAAATTCTGAAAAGAAAGTGGAGGTTACAATTGATGATGGTGAGATTAAGATTATGATAGATGGTGTAGAGAAAAATATTGGAGACCTCGGTGACTTTTATGATGAATTTGAAAAAATACAGATGATCAAACATATTAATCTTGAAGATCTGGATGATGCGAGAGATGATCTTAACAAAGTAAAAGAAGAGATGAAAAATATTGATATCAATATTGAAATATTAGATACTGATGACGAACTCTAATACCCTCCCTAAAGGTTATTAGCAAAAAGTAAAGACCCTTGATCTCTCTGGGGTCTTTTCTTTTATACAAACTTTAGAAATTGTTGATAGGTTATTCCTCTGCTTGTCATTCCCGTGAAAACGGGAATCTGAAAGCATAATAATATAGATTCCCAATTGGAGTTGGGAATGACAATTTTTCATAAAAAAAATTACTTTGCGGATGGTTAGAACTAAGGTGAATTAACCTCCGCAATGGTAATCTTTCAGATCTGTATTCAATACAGTAGTAATATCCAACCATTGCGAAGGTCAAAGACCATTCGCAAGGGTTAACATCTTTTTTCTAAATTTTATTCACTAAATTCTTCTACTTGGAAAATATAGATTTCAGTATTTGCATCTTTGTAAGCATCGGCGGGTAATCCGGCTTTAGACGAGCATAAACTTCTTAAAAAAGTCTCACGATCCCAATTTGTATCAACAGCTACTTGTGGTAAATAAACTCCACTACGAAACCCTTTTTTAATCCAAACGCCATCAATTCCCATGCGAATTTTTTTATAATCAGATATTCTTTTCATGGGTGACAATACAGAAATTTCAATTTCAATTTGTTCTAATTCTTCTTCTTGAACAGACGGGAAACGAGGATCTTCAAATGCAGTGGCAACAGCCATTCTTATTACAGCTTTATACAATGGCATTTGCGCGTTCATCTGTCCTATGCAACCTCGAAGATTTTTATTTTTATGCAAAGTTACAAATACAGCTCGCTCTTCCAGAAAAAATCTATTTTCAGTAGTGATTGGATTATAATGTTGATTATGTTCTAAATAATATTCGATGCTTCTTCTGGATAGATCTAATAATTGTGATCTGTCCTTTTTGTTCATAATTTAATTCTCCTTAAATTCAGATATTTATATCTACTTTTATTAGCAACCTAAATTTATTTATGATGTAAGATATTTCTTTTCCTTGCAGTAAATGTTTAGGGTGAGATTCCCAATCAAGTTGGGAATGACAGCAATAATTTTTATATTCTCTCTTCCCTTTAATTTAAGGGGAAGGGCTGGGGATAGGCTTCTTTTTTCAGTGGCTTCTATATATTCTCTCTTTCTCTTTTCCTGCATGAGTAAGAAGACCTTGCGAATGGTCTTTGACCTTCGCAATGGTTGGAATATACATAACCATTCGCAACAAAATGTGTGTTTAATAACAAGGTAAAAAATCCTAACTAAAGGAGTAAAAAAGAAATCAAGAAATCTATATTACGAGAAATCTTGATAAACTATATTCTTCTTTTCTCTTTTTCTTCTTGACGTAGGTTTGATCTATTTATTTTATCAATTCGATGTAAGATTATAAAATCTGAGCAGGTTTAAATCTTTGAATTTGAGGTTTCTTATTAATATGTTAAATTCTCAGGTGCATTAAAAAATTTATAAGTTTTCCTTATAAATTAGAAACAGATTTCTGACCTGCCCACAATGTGGTTTTAATTATGAATTATAAATCAAAGAAGGTGAAAATGAAAATTATAGCTTTAACCAACCAAAAAGGTGGTGTCGCAAAATCTACTTCCACTCTGAATATAGCTGCAGGACTGGTCATGCTTAAGAAAAAAGTTCTGATAGTTGATCTCGATCCTCAAGCATCTTTAACAGATTTTTTAGGTATTCCAACTGAAGATAGTTTTGATATCTATGATGTTCTAACAGGTAACAAAAATGTAAATGATGTAATTGTAGAAAAAGAAGGTTTATCAATTATCCCTTCTTCTATAGATTGGGCAGAAGAAACTCTTGAAAGCGATCCTTATTTGCTTACCAATACATTTAAGGATGTAGCCGGCTATGATTTTGTTCTCCTCGATTGTCCTCCACATTTGGGTCTATTAAATCTGAATGCCTTAATTCTTGCAGACAGCATTATTATTCCAATAAAAAGTCAGATAGCACCTCTGAAATCACTTAACAAACTTTTCAAAGCTATAAATGGAATAAAGGAAACGTTTGATAAAGAGATAAATATTCTCGGGTTTCTTTTAACTGAATTTGATTCCAGAACAAACCTAAGCAAAGAAGTTAGAGAAATTATAGCAGAAAATTTTCCTGATAAACTTTTTAAAACACCTGTTAGAACCAATGTATCTATAGCAGAATCCATTTCTTATAACAAATCAGTCTTAAAATATGCTCCTTCGTCACATGGGGCAGAGGATTATTTGAAAATTTCTAAAGAATTAATCTACAGGAGTAAAAAATGACAAAAAAAATTATTACTAAAAAGGGTCTATTCAACCATTATGTTCCTGCACAAAACAAATTATCCAAAGAAGGAAACACAATAACATCAGAAAATACTTCAATTCATAAAATAAATAATTCTAAGAACCTCGAACAAAATAAATCAACTTGGAAAAAAGTTAATATTCGGATGAATGAAGAGAATTATAATACTTTAAAAATCCATGCAATTCTAAACAAAACCAAATTAGAAGATCTATTCGATCAGATCATCTCAGATTTTATTAGTAAAATAGATTTTTTGTAATATTCATAATTTATTTAAAAAACCTTGCGAATGGTCTTTACGACCTTCGCAATGGTTGAGTGAAGCGAATCCTTCGCAATGGTTGAAATATACTTAATCATTTGCAAAGTTTTTCTTTTTGCCCTTCGCAATGGTGACATTGATTGCTTCCAACTAATAGTTGAATTGTGAACCACCAACCATTAGTTGGCAGAAAGAATTCCAGTATCGTTTTCAACGAGTTGAAAGCCGATACATTATTGCGGAGATTTCCAATCATCCGCAAGGTCTTTTCCTCATCTTTGCAATGGTTGGAAAACAGGAGATGGCTGTGATGATATCTCTTTTTTTTGGAAATGGTTAGGTAAATGTGTTAAAAAGTTAGAGAGAAAATTATGATCAAATTGAAAATATTTCTAATTATCGTTTATTGAAAACACCGATTAACAAAATAACTACACCAATTTTTTTTTCTTGACGTTTAAGTAAAACTAATATTTAAATGTCACCAGAAACTAAAAATAAAATGTAAATTTCAGACAGGAGGTTTATAAATTTTGAATTTTATTTTACAAATGTTTATTACTAAAAGGTTTAACGAATGAAAGAAATCCATATAAAAAATGGAAAAAGTACGTATTTTCTTCTTCTTAACTATGAGGAATTCTACTTTGAAAATAAAAAAATTATAATACTATCGAAAATTTGGAGGAAATTTTATGAAAATTTCTATGTTTAAGAAAACTAAAAAAAATAATATTAAAAAAGGAGATTTCTATGAAAACGAAAAGTAAATTTTTTGTTACAATTCTTGTCTTATTAATTAGTACTGCAGGTCTATTTGCAGATGTATTTACTGAAGACGACATTGACGTTGTGTTAACTAATTATGGAATTAATGACACAACCGCTATTATTGGGACGGTGGTAACCGTTACATTAACAGAACCTAGTCAGGTTACCCCACTCACTAATCCAACTGTTGGCTATGCTGGTTTTGGTGGTGGTACTAATGTTCCTATGACAGAGATTCTTGAAGGGTTTTGGGTAGCTAATTATACTGTTGTAGCTGGTAGTATTGATGACCCTACAGGTAGGCGTGTGAGAGTAAAAGA
>JAGGWC010000037.1 GCA_021157645.1 Candidatus Cloacimonadota bacterium
CTGTGGAAGCATGCGGCTGCCAGGAACCAAAAGCATCATTGATAAAAATATCTGCAAGTCCAGCCAATTGATGAGCAAACTGATCTTCTAGTTCTCCTCCGGATTCTTCACCTTTGAACCAGCGTGTATTGGGAAGGTAGATCCCTTCGATCTTATCTTCTTTTAGTTCACGTATCATATGATTTACTGAAGTTTCCACGCCGAGATAACCCTGAGGAGGATATTCAATAAATTTCGGAATTTTAAGATTTATATGTAATTTACTTTCCAAATAGTCTACAATCGGTTTTACGGATGTATCTTCAGAAATTTCAATTTCTCCGGTTTTTTTGTTTCTGGGTCTGCCGATGTGAGTCATTAATATCAACTTCCCACCTTTAGCACTAATATAATAAAGTGTTCCCAAAGTTGCATCTATTCTGTACGGATCATGGATTAACCCTTTTTTTACTACATTGTGATCAACTCGAACGAGAACAACTTTACCTTTAAGATCAGCGTTTTGTATGCAGGGAAAATCAACCATAATTCACCTCCGATTTTCTGCTAATGAATTCGAGGTGGATTATTCAATTACCCATTTTTTTTTTGCAACCTATTTCTTAAAATATTCATAAAAAAAAGCAGCCCTTATAATAAAGGCTGCCAAAAGATCAATTGTAACTTTCTTTTATTTTAGTAAGATAATTTTCTTCACACTTGTGTAATCACCTTCATCATCATTCACATCAAGTGTTGAAAAATAAATTCCACTGGAAACGTTTCTATCATTTGAATCTTTACCATTCCATGTTATGTTATGTATTCCTGCTTCTTGAGAAGCTTTAACAAGAGTAGAAATCAATTGTCCTTTTACATTATAAATGGTAACAGTTACTTCTGAATTATTTTCCAAATTATATTGTATAGTTGTTTCAGGATTGAATGGATTAGGATAATTTCCCAGTAACTTTGTCCCGAACCTGACAACATCAGTCTGAACATTTGTTCCGGTAACAGTCAATTCTATTGGTACGATTGTCTCTTCTCTGTTGTCATTAATGATCAGATCAACTGAATAATTTCCTGCAATCATATCAGAAGTATTAAATGTAAGCTCAATATTTTCGGAAGCTCCGGCTAACAGAGTTCCCGATACAGGATCCAGCGAAAGCCAATCTGCTGATTCTGTGATATTGTAATCCAAAGCAGAACCACCAATATTAGACAATTCCATGATCGCAACTAAAATTTCATTGGCTGACATTTCGATAGAGAATGAAACTGGATCTACAACCAATTCAGCAGGATTAGGATTACTTTCAACAGTAAAAGTATGCGGATCAGGTTCTCCGATAAATGGATGATTTGCACTGTGCCCTGATTCATCAGCAGCATGAATATAATATACAATTTCGCTATCAGGATCTAAAGCAGGAATTGAAGCAACATAATTATCATTACCAGTTGAATTCATTATTAATGAGTTAAAATCACCATTATCTATCTTGTATTTAACAATAAGTGAATCTGCATAGAGTTGTTGACCACTGTAAGGAACTATCTGTGCTATAATATCAATCTCTTCTCCGGCAGGTACTTCATTCTGAATCGGATCATGCTGGATATAAAGCATATTCCTATCAGCAATCCCACGTGTACGGCAATGCAATGCATCTGTATCAATCCAGCCACTTGAATATATGCCGATTATCTCATACCCGGGCATTGCCTCTTCGTAAGTGGCCAATGCTTCATCATCCCATTGACTTCCTGTTTGTGGTACGAATACTTTATTATTTAAGATAAGTGAATTTGTATATGGTGTAGCTTGGGAATATCCTCCCGGAGAATAAATTCTGTACACTTCATAGTTATCTCCCCAGGCAGATGTTTGGTCAGCAAAATAATTTGCAACAAATTCAAAATCTTCATAACGGTAATCACTTTGTGGAACCTGACCGATCAATACTTTATCTACATCCAGGAATTTTCCCCAGCAATCAATGTGTTTTATGTAATCACCCAATGGATCTAAAGTAACATGATAATTTTCAATCCCCAGATAATCGAGAACAAGTTGATCTATTTGGGTCGTTGTCAAACCTGGGTTTTCTTCATAAATAAGATCTGTAGATGCTCCATTATAAATGCCATCACACATATAATTTCCACCGGTCGATTCCAAATCCATTCCATAAAGGTCTACACCAAGATAATTTGCAACTTCTATTGGAATATCATCATCATTTGGTCTGGGTCTGTTGTAAGGAAAATTTACAACTGCAATTTCATTATTAACAGAAACAAACCATGGTCCAAAATCACGAACCCAATATGTATTTGTTGGAGCATTAATGAATTCACAATTAGCCATATTAACACCGTTATTTTGATAATTTGTTTCACATTGACTTTGCTGATAACTTTGTACTATTGTATAAACTACAATATCTTGTGACATCTCTGCTATAAGCGTATAGGGAACACCCAGTGGATATACAACAAGTACACCTTCCATCTTTTCAAATTCTGATGTTTGCCGAACTACTCCGATTGGTGGATCAGTCGGTGTGAAATCTCTTTCATAATCTTCGTTTAGCAAGATCTCTTCTAAACTTAAGAAATGAGCAAGAATTGGATTTTCTTTAATTTTTTGGGTAACATTGTCAACACCATATAAAGATGTTGTAATAGTGATGATAGTTATAAATAATATAATTATTGTTTTTTTCATTTCATTCCCTATATATCCTTTTATTATATTTATACTTTACGCAATTTTAATTCCAAGAATTTGAATAATTTATTTAAGCCAATCAATAAATGTTTGGTATAGTAAATATTTCGTTGATATTCAAATTAGTAGTAGGAACTGAAAGATAATCACCTAATAAAATGATAGCCGGAGAATTCAGGGAATTAACACTACAAAAAAAGCCCCGATTTCTCGAGGCTTTTTTGTAATTACTAATTGCTATTTCATAAGAATCATTTTCTTTGTAGCGGTATAATTACTGGATCTCATCTTGTAGAAATATACACCACTTGAAATCGTCTTATTACTGTTATCTTTACCGTTCCAAGTAATATTATAATAAGCTGCATCAAGTTGCTCATTTACAAGTGTTTTCACCAGCTGTCCTTTCATATTATAAATGTCAATTGAAACAAAACCGGCTTCTTTAATTGAGAAACTTATTGTTGTTGTCGGATTAAATGGATTCGGATAGTTACCTGTTAGTTCAGTTACCACAGGAATAGTTATGCCATCAGCATTGGTCTGAATATGCTCAATTACAGCATCTGCTGATAAAGCGGATTGATAACCACCACTATAAATAGCCCTTATATGATAAGTATAAGTACCGTTCGGCACATTAGGATCCAAGTAGGAAGTTTCCATGATATCATCTGCTATCATAACCAGATTACGATATACTTTATAATGAGATAATGACCGATTGACTGGCGCATCCCAGCTAATAAAAATATCAGCTAATTGACTTATAGCCTGCGGATTTTCAGGTGCAGGTAGTGTAATTGTAACTGACTCAATATTGGAAGGCACAGATTCACCTTCATCATAAATTGCTGTAATGTAATAATCATAATCACCACCGGGAAGAGCAAGATCATTGTAAGTAACAATTGCAGGATCGTTGATATCTACGATTTCTACATTATCACGATACACTTTGTAACCAGTAATATTACGAGTATAATCTGTTATATCATCTTCATTTCGTTTA
>JAGGWC010000072.1 GCA_021157645.1 Candidatus Cloacimonadota bacterium
AAGCAATTATCAAAATCAAAAACAGCCGGTTCAATCAACCTGTTCTGTACAGCTTGGTAATATTCGTAATCTACATTATTGATGGAAAATATAAGCTGATCAATATCATAATGTGCTCTATGCGGATTTGGAATTATATTCCATCCGGACTCCATTTGCATACCGTATGCCGTCTTTTGCATCGTCACATTACTTAAAGCAAAATAATTATCTTGCGGAGCATAATTCCAATAAGGATGTAGGAATTCAGGTTCATTTACCAAATAAAACTGATCATTATTAAATTCATAAAATTCTACATTTTCACCAAATATCTCTTCAGTTGAATATTGATTTGTATTAAAATTCTTTGTTATCAGATTCCATCCCTGATAAGTTTCCACAATATTTTGAGGTGAAATGATCCCGAAATTGTAAGATGAATAATGATGCAAAGTGTCACCCTCATCCATAACAAGATCTATCCTACAGCACAGGTCTTCAAATAATAGTTGTGGAACAACCCATTCGACATAAGATACAGTTGGTGATAGATTCAATTCAATTGGAATTGTAATCTCATCGTTTTCTGCATAAACGTTTACATGATTGATAGTTGCGCTCATATTCACCGACCAGCTTATATCAAGGATTTCATTTGGATAAAGTAACTGATTGGGAATATCATCAAAATCCAATGAAGGGGTTAAGTTCCCATAATACAAAGTAAAAGTGTAATAATTAGAGCTAGTCGGAGTGAAAGTATAAGCACTGGTTGAAAGATCATGATATTGTCCATTTCTATAAAGGTAGATCCTTTCTGCATTTCTTTCTAGATTTGCAATACCTATCTCGATCGGTATGTTCAAGTGATTTGTTCGTACTCGATAGATCCAGCTCTTAAGTTGTTCTTCTGTATTGTAATATCTATAGATCTCTTGCTCATAATCGTTAGGAACGTTGTTCCAATATTGCTCGTAGAACTGACAGAAAAAATAATCTCCAATTAAAGAATCATCAGTCGCAATTTCAAAATTAGAGTCGTAACCATCTGAGGCAAATTCATTATATCCAAAGTAGCATGTATCACTTGCGGCTCCGGTTGTTTGACTCGCATATAGTTCAAATATTTTCCGTGAGATTGCTGAAGGTTCATGCTCATAAAGATATTCGATTTCATTATCTTCAAAGCCAAGTTTATAAATATAAATTTGTCCGTTCTCAGCTTCTGTATCAGTATAAGAATATGAAACATTATCTCCAGCTATTCCAATAAGTTCAGGATTAACCTCCCAAGTATCCAATAATATAAAATCGGTACCAGCTGTCTTCTTATAAATATTGAAGCCAGAATATGCATCAGTGGCAGAAGCTTCCCATTCCAAATTGATGTATTCATCTCTTCCATAACTTATAAAGTCATCAATTACTGCAGGACCAGCAATGCCAAACACTTCGTTGGATAATTCAGATTCATTCCCATTTTTATCTTTAATTCTTACTGCAAAATAATATTCGTCTCCCAGAGCCAAACCTCCTAAGGTGTAGCTATTTTGGGACAGGCATGCCAGCTTGCCAAAATTATTTTTATCTCTAATAGAATACCCTCCATTTGATATTGGTTGAGTTGAATAGAGGATCTGATAAGTATCCATATCAAAGCAATCTCCAGGATTCCATTGAATTTTTATATAGTTAGCACATTCTGTTACGATCTGAAGCTCTGATGGTGCAATAGGAACCTCATTATCATTCATTTGATATACAGCAGGAAGAACCTCTGCGAGTGCATCTATCCATGGCGAATAATATGCTACTGTATTATCGAATCTGTGTTCCATATTCCAGGTTTGAGTTGCCGGATCCCAACCATGAAACCAATAATAATTATTTGAGGTTTGAGGGTAAATATTAGGAAGCTCATCCATTTCAAGATGCATAAATCTTTCAATGTTATCATAATGACTCATTCCCGATTGTGTGTAAATTATCTGTCTATTAGAACTGTAACCCCAGAGGTCAATATTTGTATTTACAGCAAAAGTTGTGTCACTATTAGAAAAATTAAAATCATATTCATTGCTATGAAATCCATAAAACTCATTTAGAGATACTGGGTCATGTAATCCAACAGAATTTGCCGGAAGAACTATCGGATCAAGTACGTTAACTATATCAATTCCCATTGAAGAGTGATCTCTAATTGGAAGATCCGGTGAGCCAACATGATAACCACCGGAGATCTGAAGGTTTGGATAGCCCCAGTGTCTGTTCCCCCAATCGTAACTGTGAATTTGCAAACTGAATTCATGCCTATCAAATTCAATCCTGATAAGATCACAGAATTTTTGATAACTAACATTAAAGACATGATTTTCTCTTCTAGAAGGATCACAAAGTGTTTTGCTATTATCATAATTACCAATATTCGTCCAGACAACTTCTCTTCCACAACCGGAGATAAGCAGAAATTTTGCATTAATATCAATAAATGCTTTATGAGATATAGGAACAGTTATATAATCATCATTGGGATGCGGTGCTGTGATTATGTGCGGATATTCACCTTCGGGATAATAAATATACAATCCCCAACCATAATCGAATGCACCATGTTCATCATCACCAGGATCTGTTGTTTGATTATCATCATAATGGGAATCATTCGGGATCTCGCGTAGCATATAAAAAGTTCTATCAGTATCGGTGTCATTAAAAATAACAACTTCATAAGGATAAGAAGTTGTATCGATCATGCTTTGTGCTTCATCTAAATTTCCAAGCAGGAATTCATCAATTATCAATCCCCAGCCAAGTAGATCATCTTCTGTTGGAATTTCATAATTCCCAAATCCATCGGATTGTACATCCCAGGGTGCATAAAGATTATAGCCTGGATCAGCAATTCCTTCAGCAACATGACTCATCCAATCATCATATTCACAATTAGGAGCTTCTCCATATAAAAAATTCTGTAAAGACTCATTTTCTTCGATCACGGAAAAAAGGGAAGTGGTAATAATAAAAATAAATAAAATTAATTTAATCTTTTTCATATCAATATTCTGTCTCCTGATCATTTAGAAATGGATTTTTAAGATTCAAATAAATTTGTCTAATGATTTCTCTGTAAATTCTCTTTTATTTTTTTTTAAATTCTATTTAACCTTTAGCTAATGAATTCTGAAATAGAGTTTGCTTGTCATCCTGACGAGACTTGCACGTTATTCTTGGGAAGGATCTCCACTTATAATGAGATTCTTCGTAAGAGATATCATTGGAGAAATCCTCAGAAAGACAAACATTTTTATAATGTAATAATATATTTTCTTCTATTTTCTATTTGACTAAATATCTTTTCAAAATGCTAATTCCCACATAATTGAATAAGAGGATAAAATGTATTATTTTAGAGAAGATTTGAAAAGTAAAAAGCCTGTAAATATAACAGTTCCTAACAAAAGCATTAAAATGGGATTAAATGAAAGTTCGCTAAATCCATTTGAAGTTGTGAAAGAAGAATTCTTGGAAAAGATGAAAAATGTTCATCTAAATCGCTACTTTAATGACATTACAAAAACATTAATAAAACAGCTTGCAGATTATGCAGAAGTTGCACCTGAATGTTTAGCTTTTGGTAATGGTGCGGATGAGATGCTCTATTATCTTTTCAATTCTGTCCGGAACGATAATAATTCATTTGCTACTTCGCTTGCTCCTTCTTATTTCGATTATAAAAGCTATTCAGGAGCAGTTGGATTGGGAATAAAATTCTTATCTCTTAATGCCGATTTTGATTTTTCGGTTGAGGAATATCTTAAACTTTGTGATGATGAAAATTGTAAGTTAGCAATTCTGTGTAATCCCAATAACCCTACGGGGAATCTGCTGGACGAAGATAAAATAATTGAGATATTAGAAAAAAGTAACCGATTGGTTCTAATTGACGAAACATATTTTGAGTTTTCAGGGAAAACATTTGCAGATAAAATTTATAAATATCCAAATCT
>JAGGWC010000215.1 GCA_021157645.1 Candidatus Cloacimonadota bacterium
TACCACTTTTTCATGTGTTTGGGATCACTGCAAATTTTTGGTTACCAATCACTCTTGGAACCAGTATTGTAGCCTATCCCAATCCGCTTGATTATAAAATTATTTGTGCTTTGATCAAGAAATATAAAGTTACTTTAATGGCTGGAACACCATCCTTCTATTATGGCTATCTCAAGAAATCTGCACCAGGTGATTTTGCCTCGATGAAATTTGCTATTAGCGGTGCAGATACATTAACGAAACAAATCTATGATGGTTTTATGGAGAAGCATAATTTACCGATAAATAATGCTTACGGAACAACTGAAACAAGTCCGGCAATTTCCATTAACACACTTGCGGAAAACAGAGTTGGCAGTATTGGAAAACCGTTACCTGAAACGGAAGTGAAAATTCTGGATGTTGATACAGATGAAGAACTTTCTGCAAATCAAACTGGAAAAATTCTGGTAAAAGGTGATCTGGTCATGAATGGATATCTTGGTGATTTGGAGGAGACTTCATTGCGCATTCATAAAGGTTGGTATGATACCGGTGATATGGGATTGTTGGATGAGGATGGTTTTCTTTGGCATAAAGGTCGTTTGAAGAGATTTGTGAAAGTTGGTGGAGAGATGATCTCATTGGTTAAAGTTGAGGAAGTATTAAATAAATATTTACCGGATGAAGTAATTTGTTGCGTGGTGGATGTTCCTAATCCTACAAAAGGAGCAGATGTAGTTGCTGCTATCACAACAGGAGAGATTGATACAAAAAGCATTATGAAGAAAATGGCTAAAGAACTACCTGCAATTGCTCTTCCAAGAGAGTTTCACATATTTGAGGATATTCCAATGATGGGCAGCGGAAAGGTTAACTTCCGTGAAGTTGAACGACTTTGCAGAGAGATTCATAAAGAGAAGAATAGAAAGAAAAAATATAAAGGGAAAATTTAAAAAAATCCCCGCGAAATATGCTAAAAAACGCGAAAGAAAGAAAATAAATTTGAGTTGAAAATAACTCTGGTTACCAAGTTTCTGCTTGGTAACCAAAGTTCTACTTATATTTTTTCACTTTTGTTATCAGGCTTCTGTTTGATAACTATTATTTATTTGTGATTATCGTGTGTTTAACGGGGAAAAAGGAGCAGATATGAAATATATAATTATTTTAGGTGATGGTATGGCTGATCATCCAATTAAAAAGTTAGGAAACAAAACTCCACTGCAAGTGGCAAATATTCCAAATATAGATAAATTGGCAAAAATGGGAAGGAGCGGATTATTCCAATCTGTGCCGTTTGATATGCCGCCAGGAAGCGAAGTTGCCAATTTGGCAGTTTTGGGTTACAATGTTCATCAAGTTTATGAGGGCAGAGGTGTATTGGAAGGTGCAAGTATGGGTGTGGAAATCAATGAAGGTGATCTTGCCATGCGCTGCAATCTTATCTGTATTGAAGATAAAAAGATAAAGAACCATTCTGCAGGACATATTAGTTCGAAAGAATCTCATATTCTTATTGATTTTTTAAATGAAAAACTGAGCAATGATTTTGTAAAATTCCATAAAGGAATCAGCTTCCGTCATTTACTTGTTGTAAAAAATGGAAATAATGATCTTAAATTCACACCTCCTCACGATGTACCAGGTACACCTTTTGAAGATGTAATGATAAAATCAACCAGCAAAAGTGGGGAAGATACATGTAATTTATTGAATGATCTTATTTTAAGATCTCAGGAATTATTGAGAGATCATCCCATCAACAAAAAGCGTATTGCAGAGGGAAAAGATCCAGCTAATTCTGTATGGTTTTGGTCTTCTGGCTATAAACCTTCAATGCGAACATTGAATGATAAATATGGAATTACAGGAGCCGTGATTTCCGCAGTTGATATTATTAAAGGACTTGGAATTTATGCCGGAATGGATGTAATAGAAGTGGAAGGTGCAACCGGGCTTACCGATACAAATTATGAAGGGAAAGCTGAAGCTGCTGTGGAAGCTATCAAAACCCACGATCTGGTTTATTTGCATGTGGAAGCTACAGATGAAGCGGGTCATGCCGGTGATACAGAACTCAAAATTAAAGCACTCGAATATTTGGACGCACGAGTTGTGAAATATGTTTTAGAAGAAACTTCAAAATTAGAAGAAGATGTTGCGATCGCTGTTCTGCCGGATCATGCAACGCCTTGCGAAGTAAGAACTCATACTCACGATGCTATTCCTTTTCTCATTTACAATCCGCAATTAGAAGCAGACAAAGTTTCCGATTACAATGAAGAAAGTTGTAAAAAAGGTGGGTTTGGTGTTATCAAAGAAGATGAATTTATGAAGAATTTGCTCAGGTAAAACGATCTACCATCAAAATGAACAGCTAGGTAGAACGACCTGCCAGGTCGTTAAGAGCGAGCAGGTTGCTCACTTTACTTTTTCCTTTACAAAAAGGAATAAATTTAAAAAAAATAAAAATAATAAAACTTAAATTTGGGAAAGGATGAAAAAATGAAAAAACTATTATTATCAGTTGCAGTTATTGTATTGATGTCATGTCTATATGCTCAAACAGACTTTGATGAGTTCAAAAAACAAGAAGAAGCAAAACAGCAAAACTTTATGGAAACGGAATCTAAAGCACGTGCTAATTATTTCAACCAGCAGGATTCACTGTTTGTGCAATACAAAGATCAAATTGAAAAGCTTTGGAATGAATTTCTTGAGTCCACACCCAAAGAATGGGTAAGCTATAATTCTGATTTCAGCGGGAGAAGTAAGGTCAATTTCGAAAAAGATAAAATCGAAGTGGAAGCTGTAGTAGAGAAACCTGAAAATGTAGCTGATGAAAAGATCCAAGAATCCAAAGCCAAAGATACACTCAAAAAACAAGTTATCTCCATCTTAAAGGAAAAAGATATGCTTACGAACAAACCTATCCTGAAAGACCAAGTATTAAATTTCAGTAATAAAGTGATAAAACAAAATAAAGTTGAGGAAGTTGCTGTCCAGATAGTAGAGAATTCAAAGAAAGTTACTTTTAAGAATAAAGAAGGTAAGACTATGGTCAAATACCAGATTAATTTAAATTTGATTCCAAATAATATTAAGATAAGAATTGAACAATACAAACCTTCAATTGAGGAAATTTGTAAAAAATATGACATTGAACCAAGTTTGGCTTTGGCTATCATACATTCAGAATCGTTCTTCAATCCTAAAGCATACAATCGGCATGGGAATGCTTACGGTATGATGCAGATCGTTCCCAAATATGCAGGACTAACTATGAATAATTACATCTATAAAAAGAATAAAAAACCAAGCTCCGAACAATTATTTGATCCAACCACTAATCTCGAGATGGGAATTGGCTATTTACGCTGGTTAAAAGATAATAAATGGTCAAAAGTTACTAATAAAACAAATCAAATATATTGTGTAATATGCAGTTATAATGGTGGCCCAGGTTCTATTTATAAAGCCATGACAGGGAAAATGAAAAATATTGGTGATAAATGGGAACCGATGTTTGTAGATCTTAGTACGATGGATAGTAAACTTCTTTATAATAAATTGTGTAAAGATATTCCATTTGCAGAAACAAGGAAATATATTGTTACTGTTTCTGAGAAAATGGAAAAGTATTATAATCAATAATGAGACATCAACCGATTTTTTTGATGAATGGGATCTTTCCAAACAAATGATATTGGAGAATTTCAGGTTTTATTGATTTAAGAACGACTTAGTGAAACTTGTCCTAAATTATGAAAGAAATTTGTGATAAGTTGGTTATAAAATAGCTTAGTTGTTCAGACTGGGAATAAATGTAACGCAACGTTGCACGTTGCGTTTATCATCGACGTACAACGTCGATGCACTTTGCTTTGAAACTGTAACACAATATTTCTATAATCCGGTTGACAAATTCAGCTTAATAAAAACATTCTACTGCATAAAAAAAATTGCAACAATAAGGAGAAAATTATGGCAAGAATGACCGTAAATGTGGAATTATGTAAAGGTTGTGGATTGTGTATACCTGCCTGTCCAAAGAATATTATTAGATTTTCTGAAGAGATCAATTCCAAAGGCTATCATTACGCTGAATGTTTTGATCAAGAAGCTTGTATTGCTTGTAAATTATGCTATATAACTTGTCCTGACGTAGCAATAACAATAGAAAAATAGATGGAGGATATTATGGCTGAAAAGGTTTTAATGAAAGGTAATGAAGCAGTTGCTGAAGCTGCTATCCGTGCAGGTTGCAGGCTATATTTTGCTTATCCGATCACACCACAAAGTGAATTAATAGAATATATGGCAAAGATGTTACCAAAAGTAGATGGTACTTTTGTGCAGGCAGAAAGTGAAGTTGCTGCCATAAACATGGTTTATGGTGCATCTGGAACAGGAAGAAGAGTTATGACCTCATCATCTTCACCAGGGATTTCTCTGAAGATGGAAGGAATTTCATACATTGCCGGAGCAAATTTACCTGCTGTAATTATTAATGTTCAGCGTGGTGGACCTGGACTTGGAGATATCCAACCTGCTCAAGGTGATTATTTCCAGGCTACAAAGGGAGGAGGACATGGAGATTACCGTCTTATTGTTTTAGCCCCAAGCACAGTTCAGGAATTTGCTGATTTGGCTGACCTGGCTTTTGATCTGGGTGATAAATACAGAAATCCTGTGATGATATTATCAGACGGACTTCTTGGACAGATGATGGAACCGGTTGAATTTAAGCCTGCCAAAACTGAAGAAGAGATGGAAGAACTGAATAAACAACACTATGATTGGTGTATGCATTCCAATGAAGATGAACCAAATCATCATCATCACGAGATCAATTCTTTAGAGATTGATCCTCTGGTTTTAGAACAGCATGTTATTAAGCTTGGAAAAAAATACGATGAAATCACAAAAAATGAACAAAGACATGAAGAATACAACATTTCTAAAGATAATGAAGTTGTGGTTGTAGCATTTGGTACAGCTGCCAGAATTGCAAAATCTGCAATCGATGAATTACAGGAAGAAGGAATAAGTGTTGGTATGATCAGACCGATAACAGTTTGGCCATATCCTTATGATGCAATAAAAAATGTTCTTCATGATAAAGTTGAAAAGGTTGTTGTCTGCGAATTGAATCTTGGTCAGATGATCGAGGATGTAAAGTTGGCAGTAAATGGAAAATTGCCGGTAGAATTTCTTGGTAAAGTTGGTGGGATTTTATTCACACCGGCTGAAATTAAAGCCAAAATCTTGGATAAATAGGGGGAATGATGGAAATTATTGCACAAAGACCAAAATCATTAACTGATCTACAATTTACATACTGTCCTGGTTGTACTCACGGAATCTCCCACAGACTTATTGCGGAAGCAATTGATGAACTAGAAATGAGAAATCAAATGATGGGCGTTGCTCCTGTTGGATGCTCAGTGTTTGCCTATAAATTCTTTGATTGTGATATGGCTGAAGCTGCTCATGGGAGAGCTCCAGCTGTAGCTACAGGTATGAAACGTGCCCGACCCGATATGCATGTTTTCACATATCAAGGAGATGGTGACCTGGCAGCAATCGGAACTGCTGAGATCATTCATGCTGCCAATAGGGGAGAACATATTAGTGTATTTTTCGTAAATAATGCTATTTACGGAATGACTGGTGGTCAAATGGCTCCCACAACTTTACCAGGTATGAAAACATCAACTTCACCTTATGGAAGAGATGAAACAGATATCGGCTATCCTATTCAAGCTTGTGAATTATTAAATTCTCTTAGAGCTCCTTATTTTATTGAGAGAGTTTCATTGCTCTCTCCACAAGATATTATCAAAGCAAAAAAAGTTGTGAAGAAAGCGCTTCAATTTAATAAGGAAGAAAAAGGTTTTACTTTTGTTGAATTTGTTTCTACATGTCCCACAAATTGGGGAATGACACCATTAGATGCAATGAAATGGGCAAAAGAAAACATGTTGCCATACTTCCCTCTTGGAAATTTCCGAGATAAATCTATTGAAGGGGGAGAATAATGAAAACTGAAATTATTAGCTCTGGATTTGGTGGTCAAGGTGCTCTTACAATTGGTAAATTTCTTGCAAAAGCAGGTATGAGAGAGGGACTTAATGTTTCATGGCTTCCTTCTTATGGACCAGAAATGCGTGGTGGAACTGCAAATGTCTCTGCTGTGATCTCAGATAAACCAATTGCATCCCCATTGGTTAGTTTTCCTGATATTTTAGTTGCTTTGAATCAACCTTCTATAGATAAATTTGGTCCCAATATCAGGGAAGGCGGGCTTCTTATTTCCAATACGGATATGTGTCCTAAAGGTACAAACCGTAAAGATATTACAGTTATCGAAGCACCGATGAACAAAATAGCAAAAGAGATAGGTAATATTATGGTTCTTAACATGGTTGCGATCGGTATTGTGATTGGCAAAACAGGGATTGTGAAATACAAAACTCTTGAAGAAGATCTTTCAAAATTTCTTAAGAAAAAGAATCCTGAACTTTTGGAAGCTAATCTTAAAGCAATAAAAAAAGGAATTGAAATAGGCAAAAAATAATTATTACCGATATTAAGAAAATTGATATAATTAATAGAATGACCCGACAGAAATGTTGGGTTATTTTTTATATATCAAAATTAGTTTGACATTAATGTTATATATTCAAGTTATAAATCATTAAACTTAATTAGGAGGAAAAATGAAAATAAGTAAATTAGCAATTTTAGGATTATTCGTGATAATATTGATGCTTGTAGGATGTGCATCAACAACTCGTACTGTAACAAGAATTTCTGCAGATGAAGTTTTAGATCAAAGTGGTAATTGGAATGATACTGACTCACGTTTAGTGGCAGAACAAATGATAAAAGATCTGATGTATAGGGCTTGGCTGCAAGATTTTGTTCTTGAGGAAGATAGAAAGCCTGTAGTAGTTGTGGGAACTATAAGAAATTTTAGTTCAGAACATATTCAGGCAGATATTTTTATTAAAGATATTGAAAGAGAATTGATAAACAGCGGAAAAGTAAAATTTGTAGCAGGAATTAAAGAACGAGATGATGTTAGAGAAGAGCGAATGGAACAGCAATCTTATGCAAGTGATGAAACAGCAAAAAGGTTAGCTGCTGAATCAGGTGCAGATTTCATGCTTCAAGGTGGAATAAAATCTAATATTGATGCCAGTGGTGGAAAGGCAGTAAAATTCTATCAAGTCGATCTTGAATTAATCCATGTAGAATCAAACGAAAAAGTATGGATAGGATCGAAAGAGATCAAGAAATTTGTTCAGAAAAATAAAGTAAAATGGTAAAATAAGAATGTATAAGACACTTAAAGTATTTTTAATTCTTATACTTTTGTTCACATTAAGTTGTGCAAGCACAAAAAGTTCTAAAGCACAGTTTATAGGGATTGATGAAAAACTTATCTCACGTGATTATCAAGGTGCACTGAACCAGATTGAAGAAGCTAAAGAAAATTTCTATAAAAAGAAAGAAAAAGCACTCTATTATGTAGATGCAGGGATGCTTCAACATTATAATGGCAACTTTTCTCAAAGTAATGTATTACTTTCCAAAGCAGAAACAGCATTTGATGAGTTATATACTAAAAGTATTGGTCGCGGTGTAGCTTCAATGTTATTGAATGATAATGTTTTAGAATATTCTGGTGAAGATTATGAAGATGTTTATCTCAATGTTTTTAAAGCACTTAATTATATTGAACTAGATGAATTTGACGGTGCTTTCGTTGAAATCAGAAAGATAAATGAGAAGCTATCATCACTTGAGCAAAAACATAAAAAAATGGCGAAACAATACAACACATCTAAAGATAAGAATAAGGATTTTGAGACAGGTACTAATAAGTTCCATAATTCTGCTCTTGGAAGATATTTGAGTATGCTCCTTTATCGTGCTGAAGGGAAGATGGATGATGCCAGAATTGATAAGGAAAAAATTGATGAAGCTTGGCGATTACAATCCCATATTTATAATTTTGACAAGCCATCATTAAATAATTATCTTAATAAAACTAATAAAGCAAAGATCAACGTGATCTCTTTTACCGGTAGAGCACCTGATAAAAAAGCAAATACACTCTATATTCATACAGAAAAAGATCTAGTCATAATTGGAACAACAAAAGAGAATCCACATGGTAAACAAAATTTAGAAACTTTGGATTTGATACCATGGAATGATATGGCAAAAGGTTATCACTTCAAATTCCAACTTCCATTTATGAAAACAAGAAAATCTAACATTGGAAGGATTGAGTTGATTATCGATGATAATTATTCTGTAGATCTTCAACAAATAGAGGATATCGAAAAAGTTGCTTTGGAAACATTTAAAA
>JAGGWC010000239.1 GCA_021157645.1 Candidatus Cloacimonadota bacterium
ATCCTTAATTGCCTGGAGCTTTTCATTGAAATCCGGCTGGCAGTAATATTAGCAACTGCTCCATCATCAAATTCTATTCTGGCATTTGCGATATCAATGCTCTTAGTCATAACTCCTGCCCCACTGGCACTAATATATTTCACTTTACCATCCATAAAAGATAGGATTAAATCAATATCGTGGATCATAAGTTCAAGTACAACTGGAATATCAGTTCCACGCGGTGTGAATGGAGCAATACGATGGCATTCCATAAAAATCGGATTCTTAACTTCATCTTCAATTTCCATAATAACAGGATTAAATCTTTCTATATGACCAACTTGGATCTTCAGATTCTTCTCATCAGCTAATTCAATTAATTTTTCTGCTTGTTGTAAAGTTTCAGTTATTGGTTTCTCAATGAATACATGAATTCCATTTATTAATGCCTTTTCTGCTAATTCAAAATGAGATATTGTAGTAACTACAATGAACAAAATATCAATTTCATCTAATAAAGAATCGAAATCTATAAATGATTTAGTATTCAACTTAGATGATACTTCCTCAGCACGTTTTTCATTTATATCATAAAGACCAATGAAATTACATTTTGTACTCTCATTTAAAATCCTGGCATGATTCTGCCCAAATTGACCAACACCAACAATTCCTGCTTTTAACATTTAAACTCCCTGATAATAATGAATAAAGTTAAACTCAAATTTTTTAGGAATTGACTCGTGTCAAGCAAAGAAATATCAATCATAAAAGTTTATGTGGTCAATTTACAAACTCAAATTGAAATAAATATCCATTATTTTCTTCCTGCAATAACTCTTACTTGACACTGCATTCTATGCTAAAATGATTGTTTATGATTATTAAATATTCGGAGGAAAAATGAATAAAGTACTGTTATTAATATTAGATGGATACGGAATTAATGAGCAGAAATACGGCAATGCAATTGCGAAAGCAAATACACCAAATCTTGATAAATTCCGCTCACAAAATCTGGAAGGAAGACTTACAGCAAGCGGACTTGATGTAGGATTATTAGACGGTGATATGGGCAATTCTGAAGTTGGTCATTTAAATATTGGAGCAGGTCGAGTTGTATATCAAATGAATTCACTTATAATGAAGAAGATCGAAGACAAATCCTTTTATAAGAATAAGGAACTTCTTGATGCTATGGATCATGCTAAGGTTAATGGATCTAAACTTCATATTATGGGTTTGCTTTCAAATGGAAATGTACATAGTAATATCAACCATATTTGGGCATTATTAAAACTTGCTAAAATGGAAGGGATCAAACAGGTTTATTTTCATGCATTTATGGATGGTCGTGACACATTGCCAAATTCAGGAATCGGTTTTATCGAAGATTTCCAAAATAAAGCAAAAGAAATTGGAATTGGTAAAATCGCTACTATTTCAGGAAGATATTATGCGATGGATCGTGATAACAGATGGGATAGAATTGAAAAAGCTTATAAAGCAATTGTTCATGGAGAAGGTGAATTTTTCTCAGATCCGATCAAAGCAATCCAGAGCAGTTATAATAAAAATATTACAGATGAATTTATAATTCCTAAGGTTATTACTGAAAACTCAAAGCCAATTGCAAAAATCAATAATGACGATGCAGTTATTTCCTTTAACTTTAGAGCAGACCGTATGAGACAGATCACTCGTGCTTTTAAAGTTCCAGAATTTGAAGAATTTAAAACAGTAGATTTTGGTAGACTAAAATTTGTTTGTTTCAATGAATATGATATAAATTTTAATGAATATGTTTCTGTGGCATTCAAACTTCCAAAACTAAAAAATATTTTAGGTGAAGTTGTTTCTGCAAATGGTCTTAAACAATTGCGTTTAGCAGAAACAGAGAAATATGCTCATGTAACTTTTTTCTTTAACGGTGGTGTAGAAAAGCCTTTTGTAAATGAAGATAGGATTTTAGTGAAATCACCCCGAGTTGCAACTTACGATCTGCAACCTGAGATGAGTGCATTTGAAGTTAAGGACAAACTTATCTCAGCAATGAAAGAAGATAAATATTCTCTAATAGTAACTAATTTTGCAAATTGCGATATGGTTGGACATACAGGTATTTTTGATGCAGCTGTAAAAGCTGTAGAAGCCGTAGATAAATGCATCGGTGAGATCATCCCTGTTGCCAAAGAAAATAATTATAATATTCTGCTTACTGCTGATCATGGAAATGCAGATAAAATGCTGGATGAAAATGGTAACGCCTTTACAGCTCATAGTTTGAATCAGGTTCCATTTGTTGTTTCTCTAATAGAAAAAAATATTCCTGTAGCTGATGGGAAATTAGCCGATATTGCACCTACGATCTTGAAGATCATGGGAATTTCCAAACCAGTTGAAATGACAGGAAAATGTCTTATCTAATTTATGGGAGTTATGCATAATGGAATCAGTTGATAGAATCGATATTAACAAGAAAAGAGCCATTCCACCATTAGCAAAATTGATAATGATGCTTGCAGTTATTTTAGGATTAGTTTTACATACTTGCTGGAAGAAAACTCAAGGTGATAACTTACAAATATCTGATATTCAGCTTTCTAACATTACACGCATAAGTTTAGATATATCTTTTACAATTGCCAGCCGTGCTGACATTGAACTCGAAAAATCTTTCATGATCGAGATATACACAACATCTGGAGATCTGCTCGCTAATAAACTCACACGCCTTACTATTCCGCCAAAAACTAGGAAGAGATATATTAAAGTTTTGCAAAAATTCAATATGCCACTGGAAAGTCCTGATGATATTGGTGATTTTAAAATTTACGTTTATAAATAGGAGAACTAAAATGAAAAAATATTTGTTATCCATTCTGTTAATATCTATATTAAGTCTTGTCTCTGCTGAAGATTTTAATACAGGGATTATTTATAAATTATACTCTGATCAGCAAATTTCAAATGATTCACTTTTTACAATTCTATCAAATTGGCAAGATTATTCACAACCTCCGGAGACTGATGTTTTTCTTTTGGAATACAATCAGATCAATGACACATTAGCAGCACCTTATGTAGTTTATATTCCAAAGGATTATGAGTGTAATAATAGAACTCCTCTAGTAATTTATCTTCACGGTGGTGTAAGCACAAAGGATTTTCATGAAACCCCAATTGAATATGCAGAGCAAAATTATTTCACAGAATATGCAAAAAGAAATAATTGGATAGTTGTGTATCCAATGGGAAATAAAGATACAGCCTGGTGGAATTTGACTGGAATCAATAATTTAAAAACTCAGATCAGAAAATTGAAATCACATTATAATATTGATGATAACAGGATTTATATCTCAGGGTTTTCTGATGGTGGATCAGGTTCATACCATCTTGCATTAAATGCACCTGATGATTTCGCAGCTTTTTATCCTCTTAATGGAATGATTTCTGTAGGAAGTGCTGTAACACAAATTCCAGTATATCTTCCAAACTTAAGAAATCGCTTTGTTTATGCTGTAAATACTGATGAAGATGGACTTTATCCTGCTAAAGCAATGCGTAATTTTATTAAACTTTCTTTGGAAGCTGATGCTAATTTACTCTATAAAGAATATTGGGGATTCGGTCATACATTTGAATATGCTGCCGAAGAACTTCCAATTTTATTTGAGAATATGAAAACTAAAACCAGAAATATTTTCAGTCCTGAAATTTATTGGGAAACTTCTATGCTGGAATATGGAAAGTGCGATTGGCTACAGATAACAGTTATTGATACTTTATTAGCACCCAAAGAATGGCAAATTGAATATAATATGGAAATTGCTGATGAAAGAGTTTCTTTTGGTTTTTATAATGATCGAGAATATGAAGATTACGGAACTAGAATCTCTAAGATTGCACAAGGATCTGCAGCTGATTCTATGGGATTGAAGGAAAATGACATTATCATCAAGATGGACGGTACTGAAGCAGAAAATATTGGAAAATTAATTGAATTACGAAGCACAAAAAAACGAGGTGATAAATTTACTTTAACTGTTTTACGAAGTGATAAAGAAATGCAATTACAGGGTCAATTTCCTGAAGTTGTCTTTTATGACGCTTTAAATTATACAAAACTTTCCGGAGCTGTAAAAGCTGCTTATTATGGTAATCATTTTGATATTAAATCTTCACGTGTTTCTCAAATCGTAATTTATGTTCATCCTCAGATGATAAACCTCGATATTCCAATTGTAGTTACAATAAATGGAAAAGAAGTATTCAATAAAGTAGTTGAGATCGATCGCGACTTCATGATAGAAAACTTCAAAGAAAACCTTGATAAAAAAGTACTTTGGGTTAATAAGATAATCCTAAATACAAATTAATTCTATGAAATATATCTTAATATTATTGGCATTTATACTACTTTTCTCAATTTCATGTGATACTACATTATCAGAAGATTTGGATAAGAATGAGATTATTGACATTCTGGATTCAATTCAATCTAACTTCAATTTTTATAACTTAGATGGAATTATGCAAAATTATCATCAGTTATTTCTTCATAATGGGGATGACCATGATTGGGAAAGGACAATCAGGGAGATAAGATTAAGCGAGTATGACGAATTGCATTTCGAGAATGTAGAAATAGATTTATTTGGGAATTATGCAACTGCTAATTTTCTAATGCATTTGGATGAAACTATTACAGACGAACCTTCTGATGATAATGGTGATATCAGTTATTTCTATCGTGAATTTGGGAACTGGAAATTGTGTGGAAAAGATTTTGTAATTTTACCTTAGCTTTATTCAATCAATATCTTGGTTGATATGCTCCGCAGCCGATAAAGATATTTTCATTGAATTTCTTTAAGTATGTAAGTTTCATCTCAACTTTCTGAGTTTCGTAATTTCTCCAGTAATATTCTTTCCAACTAGTATTTGATTCTTCCATGAGTTTAATGAAATCTTTAATAAAGTATTTACCGGCAGAATCTTTAAGGTCGATCATATTTTTTCCGGTTAATGCTTCTTCCCCTCCATGAAACGGTACATTACCATCCATATAAATAACAAATAGATAAAAATCTTTAAATTGGAATCTCCCTTCTTTATTCCCTTTCTTTTCATTCATACCTTAAAATATGTTTATAAATAATGTAATTAATATGATTGCTAAAATAAAAAAACCGTTCTTTCGAACGGCTTAATAAATTGGTACAGAAGGCGGGACTTGAACCCGCACACCCGCAATGGGCACAAGATCCTTAGTCTTGCGTGTCTGCCAATTCCACCACTTCTGCTAATTTCTTATTCTGTTGGTTCTGTAACCGGTTCTTCAATTGGAAGTAACGGAAGTTCTTCCTGGTCTACCGGTTGTTCAACAACTTGTTCTTTCTTCATTTTATCAACTGCTTTACTGCTTACTGTAGAGCTACTACCACCCCTAAGTTGAAAAGCAAGTAATATGCAATTGAGCATGAAAAGAACTGCAAGTATTTGGGTTGCATTCTTTAAAAATTTTGATGCACCCTGACCACCAAGAACGTTAGAAGCTGCTCCACCAACCATTCCGTCAAGAGCTCCACCTTTACTTGATTGTGCTAAAATTACTAAAATCAAAGCTACTGAAATTATAACATGTATTACCATTAATATTGTATACATTTTATCTCCTAATTACTTACTGAGAAACACAAATATTTAAGCTGGATATTGTGTCAAACAGATTCTGTTGTATTTTATATTTATCCTAGACCAATTTCTTTTCGGATAAAAGCCATTTTCTCAGAAACAATTTCACTCGCTCTTTCTGCTCCGTCTTTTAGAACTTGATCGATATAATTCTTGTTTTCAATTAACCGGTTGTATTCATCTCTGATCGGTGAAAGTGTAGCATTCATAACTTCAAAAAGCTCTTGTTTAGCATAACCCCAACCCATTCCTCCGGCTAGATATTTTGAACGCAAATCAGCTTGTTGATCTTTATTTGCAAATAGCTTGTACAAAGAAAAAATGCTGCAATTATCAGGATCTTTAGATTCTTCCAAAGTCTGTGAATTTGTCACTATTTTCATAATTAATTTTCTAAGCTTTTTTTCCGGAAGAAACAGCGGAATAGTGTTATTATAACTTTTACTCATTTTTCTGCCGTCTAAACCGGTTACATATCCTGTTGATTCCTGAATTAGAGCTTGCGGAATTTTAAGAAGTTCTTTCTTGTAATTATGATTAATTGATTGAGCAATATCAATTGTCATTTCCAAATGTTGTTTCTGATCTTTCCCCACAGGAACAACATCGCTGTCAAATTGTAGTATATCGGCTGCCATAAGAACGGGATAAGTGAATAGTCCCATATTCACACCATCATCAGGGTCTTTGCTATTCTCAATATTATTTTGTACCATAGCTTTGTAGGAATGTGCTCGGTTCATTAATCCTTTAGAAGTAAACGCCATTAAGAAAGTAGTCAATTCGAAAGTCCCTTGAATTGCTGATTGTTTATACAATATTGATTCTTGGGGATCTAAACCACAAGCGAGCCAGGTTGCAGCAACTTCGTATGATAGCTCACTTATTTTTTGCGGATCTTTTATTGAATTCAAAGCATGATAATCTGCAATGAAATATCTTGTATTATATTCTTTTGACAATTCGAGTGCTGGTATGTACATTCCAAAATAATTCCCAATATGTGGAAGACCTGTTGGCTTTATTCCAGTAAGTGCAATTTTTTTATTCATAAATACTCCAATCTACTTTACTATTTTTCCGATCAAGTCATATTCCCATGCATCTATAATCTCAACTTCAACGATATCACCAATTTTGCCTTTTCCTTCGGTAATGAAAACTACTCCATCAATTTCAGGAGAATCGAAATAACTTCTACCTTCAAAGAGATAACCTTCCTCATTACTTTTCTTATCAAGAATAACATTTATCCTTTTTCCAACTAAGTCTGCAAGAAAATTTTCTGAAATCTCTTCCTGGATCTGCATAATCTCATCTTTCCTTTGCTCTGCAATTTCTTCTGGAACTTGTGGTTCAAGATCAAAAGCAGGTGTATCTTCCTCTCTAGAATAGACAAAAGCACCAAGTCGTTCAAATTTCATTTTTTTCACAAAATCTTTTAGTTCAGCAAAATTGTCTTCCGTTTCACCTGGATAACCAGTTATTAAAGTTGTACGAATCACTGCTTCAGGAATCTTCGAACGGATCTCATTTATTATCTCAATTATTCTTTCTTTGGTTACTTTCCTGTTCATACTACTAAGAATTTCATTATTAATGTGCTGAATAGGAATTTCAAAGTATTTACAAATTTTTGGCAGCTTGGCAATTGTATCGATCATCTCAGAACTAATGTGAGCAGGATGAAGATACAAAATTCTAATCCAGTCCAAATCTTTTATAGCATTAAGTTTTTGTAATAATTCAGGTAGTTTCTGCTCTCCATAAATATCCACACCATACTGTGCAGTATCTTGAGCTGTGAGAATGATCTCTCGAACACCGCTTGCAACCAAAGATCTTGTACTTGCTACTAATTCTTCTAGTGGTACACTTCTCAGCTGACCTCTAATTGCTGGTATTGCACAATATGAGCAATGATTATTACAACCGTCACTTACACGCAGGTAGGCAAAATGAGGAAGTGTAAGTATTTTTCTATCTTCTATAGAATTTATTCCAAGTACAT
>JAGGWC010000043.1 GCA_021157645.1 Candidatus Cloacimonadota bacterium
AATAAAAAATTCGGATGAACGCATTCGCGCAGAAGCCGTAAAAGCAATTTATTTAAATTGTAATGATAAGAAAAAAAAGTGGCTTGAGAATTTAATGAAAGAAGAAAAGAATCCATTTGTGAAAGCTGCTTATGATGAAATTATTAAAAAGGATAAGACAGCTTACAGATGAACACGGAAAAGTACAGATGAAAACTGAAACAGATTCAATCTTGTAGATTGAATCGGAATTTTTTCGGATGCGTCTCCATGCAATTATTTTTTATTCCGTTAGATTCGTGAATATCCGTGAGCAACAAATCCGGCTTTGTTAAAACTACGCCGAGATAAGGGGAGAAAATGAAAAAAATAATTATAGTTCTCAGTTTGCTAGTTGTAACAATGTTGAGTGCAACAGAACCACATTTTATGAGTTACCCGGCAATTTCACCTAATGGAGAACAAGTTTGTTTTGTTTACAAAAATGATCTGTGGCTTGTGCCTTTTACCGGTGGAGATGCCAAGCGAATCATATCAACAGAAGCAGAGGAATGGCATCCAAAATTCTCACCAGACGGCAAAAAAATCGCTTTTAATTCCAATAGAGATGGATGGACTGGTATCTATCTTTATACACTTGAGAATGGAGAAATTAAAGTAGTGAATAAAGAGGGATTAAATATTTTAGATTGGTTTCCAGACAGTAAATCGCTACTTGCTCGTGGTTATGAAACTGGTAAAGGGGATATCTTTTATGAAGTGGAGTTAGATGGTTCTTATAAGGAAATCATATCATTTGCGGGCAGAAATGCAAATCTCTCTAAAGATGGAAATAGAATAATATTTGATAGAAGAGGTGATGTTTACCGCGAATCTTATAAAGGAAGTTATAATGGTGAATTATGGGCTTATGATATAAAAGAGAACAAATTTACTAAATTAACCGAAACCGAATTTAGCGAGAAATACCCGGTTTACTCTTCCATTTCCAACAATGTGTATTTTGTAGCTTCAGACGGTGAAGTATTCCAACTTTATAAAGTAAATAATAGTAATTTTCAAGAACGGCAGCAACTCACAAAATTCAAAAAATGGTCAGCTCGGAACGTTGCGATTGCAAAATTGAATGATCGCATTGTGTTCGAGCATTTTGATACTTTATGGAAATACGATCCAGTTACAAATAAAGCTTCAGAACTTAAAATTAAAGTAGATCAGGATTGTTATGTGAACCTGGTAGTAAGAGAAGATGTGAAGAATTTAACTTCTAATTATTCTATATCAGATAATGGAAAACTTGTTGTATTCTCATATAAATTTGATCTATTTGCAGTTCCCGAAAAAGGGGGAGATGTAAAACAAATAACGTATGATCAGAAAGGGATTGGGGATATTGAAATCTTAAACGATAATCAAACTTTCATCTTTACTAAAAGAATGGATGGTCAACTGCAATTATACAGAGTTAACATTAAGGACATTAGCAAAATTGAAAGGATCGAGTGGAGCAAGGATAAATATATCGATTGGATCGAACGTACTGGGGAGATATTGGCAATAGGATTTTCCGATGATAGAAAAAAGCATCAGGTTGCACTTGCAGATAGCCTATGTAATAATATCTATACAATTATTTCTGATCAATATGTATCCGATCATATAAAGATTAGCCCTGATGAAAAATACATTCTCTACCGTGAAACACTTCCTGAAGAATGGACTCAACACATCTATTTGTATGATATTGAAAATAGTAAAAAAGAGCTGCTTTACAATTTTGATGGCTGGATAACTGGTTTCTTCTGGGGTAAAGATAATAAATCTGCTTTCTTTAGTGAAAATGGGAAGATAAGAAGAGCTGATCTGTTAGCTAGAAAAGATTTCTATAATGAAGATGATAATTGGAAAGATATTATAGATCCACTAGTAGAAAAAGAAACCGAAGATAAGAAAGATAAGAATAAAAAAGATAAAGATGAGGAGAAGAAAGATCCATTAAAGATTGATACAGAAGGTTTTGCCGATAGAATTACTACGATAATCTCTAAACCGGGAACAAACTTAATAGTACATGTAAAAGATGATTCAACACTTTATTATATGAATTACAACAATAAGAAAATCACTTTGAGAAAAGCAGATTATACCGGTGATAGTGATAAGCTGATTACTTCTATTTCTAAAGAACCGGAAAATATAAAATTCAATGAAGAGAACAAAGTTTTCTATTATATCATCAAAGATAAATTATACAAAATTACTCCGAAAAAAGGAAAAAAGGCCGAACTTATTGAAATGGATTACAAATACTCTTATGATAAATTTAAACTAAATAATGATATTTTCCAGCAAGTTTGGGTTGAATTTGGTAGAGGTTTTTATGACCCTGATATGCACGGAGTGAATTGGAAAAGATCAAAGCATGATTTTTCCAAATATCTTCAATTTGCAGATGATCCATCAATCCTAAAAAAGATAATTGATGAAATGATAGGTGAAGTGAATGCTTCTCATACCGGATTTTATCCGCGAAGTGATTCCAAATATATAACTTATACAACTGCTTATTGCGGATTTGAACTTGATTATAAAAATTTCCCTAAAAACGGGATTAGAATAAAGAAAATCTATAAAAAATCTAAATTGAATAAACCGCACAATATAAAAGCGGGAGATATTCTACTTTCTGTTGATGGAAAAGAGATCGGAAAAGGAATGGATATCATCGCAAATTTCAAAAACAAAATTGGTGAGAAGATCAAGCTGGAGATAATGTGCAATGATGGTATAAAAGTTGTTACAATAAAAGGGTTAAGTAACCGCGAAAACCGTGCACTTCAATATGATAACTGGGTAGAAGAACGAAGAATGAGAGTTGAAGAATTATCCGGTGGAAAAATCGGTTACCTCCATATAAGAAGTATGAATAATACAAGCTATCAAAAATTTATTCAGGACTTATTTGCGGAAAATGCTGATAAGAAAGCTCTGATAATTGATGTGAGAAATAATGGTGGTGGATATATTCATGACAGGCTTGTGGAAATCCTTACCAAAAAGCCTTATGCCCTGAGTACATACAGAAGTTATGATGGCAAAGTAAAATATAAAAATCCAGGCAATACTGTAGATGTTCCAATGGTTCTATTGATAAATGAAAATTCATTTTCTGATGCTGAAATTTTTCCTACATTATTCAAGCAATTAGACTTGGGAATTGTGATAGGAATGCCTACCAGTGGCTCAGTTATTGGAACTGGACATTATACATTTATGGATGGGTCAAGTATGCGAATGCCCTCCACCGGTTGGTTTACTCCAACAGGTAAGAATATGGAAGGAAATGGAACAATTCCTGATATTATTGTTGATCCAACTCCTGAACAGATAATTAATGATGATGATGTTCAGCTTAAAAAAGCCGTGGAAGAGTTGCTAAAAACGTTGTAAACATTTTCAATGGGAAATGGAAAAAGTGAAATGGGAAAAATCTGTTTTTCTGAGGATGAACTTACAAAGATATTCGACGACTTGTCGCGGCGTAGCTTCAGTGAAGACGGAAGAATCTCAGATTTTCAAACTCATTCTATCTACCACATCTTAGATGCGTTATCTTGACGATTTTTGCACGATGTATGAAGCCTCTGCAAATAATGACTTTGACTATATCCTCTAATTAGGAGAGTGTCGAAAGTTTGATACTGAATAAATTAGAATTCTTCATTTTTGTGTATGAGATTGGATGGGATGGTAAAAAAATAAATTTTAGATTTTCCCTTCTGCTTTTAATTTAGCATATATTTTAGGATATTCTTTTTTCATACAATCAGGACAAATTGCATGTGAAAAATCTACATCAGATCTTGCAGCAATGTAATTTTCCACGTTTGTCCAAAAACCTGAATCATCACGGATTTTTTTGCAGGAAGAGCAGATCGGTATCAAACCACTCAAGGTTTTAATTTCAGAAAGTGCTTTTTCAAGTTCGGAAACAGTTTTCTCAAGTTGTAACTTTTGAGAATATAACTCTAAAAATATTTTTACCTTACCTAAAAGAACTTTTGGAACGATTGGCTTCGTAATGAAATCTACTGCTCCGGCTTCTACACCCTTTATTTTGTAAAAATCATCAGAATAAATTGCCGAAACAAATATTACGGGGAGGTATTTTGTAATTGCTACATTCCTCATCAATTCTACAGTTTCAAAACCATCCATATCCGGCATTTGCACATCTATCAAAGCCAGAGCAAATTCATGTTCCAGAGTTAATTGCAACGCTTCATTGCCGGATAATGCTCTGATACAATCGACATCAATATTTTGTAACAAAGTCTCTAGAGCTATCAGATTTGCCAGTTTATCATCTACGATCAATATTTTAGGTTTATTCATTTTATTATATCCTTAAAAAAAAACTCTATTTATACATCCACACTCTCATCAACGAAAGCAACTTGTCTATTTGCAGCGGTTTTGCAAGGTAGTCATTAGCTCCTGCTGCTAAACACTGTTCCTTATCTCCTTTCATTGCTTTGGCAGTAAGAGCAATAATGGTAAGATCTCTGTATTTATTTTGCTTTCTGATGTTTTTCATAGTTTCATATCCATCCATCACAGGCATCATAATATCCATTAAAACCAAATCAAACGTTTTTTCTTTTTCCAGTATTTCCAGAGCTTTCTTACCATTTGCAGCACTAAAAGTTTCCATACCTTTTTCTTCCAGAATATGAGAAACTGCAAATACATTTCTCATATCATCATCTACTACTAGCACTCTTTTACCTTCAAAAAGTGTGTCTTTATCATAAATCCTGGAAATTATCTTCTGTTTGTTTTTAGGCATTTCATCTACAACTTGATGTAGGAATAAGGCAGTTTCATCCAACAACCTTTCTTCCGATTTTACGCCTTTGATAATAACAGAACTTGTATATTTATTCAATTCGAATTCTTCTTCTTTGGTAATATCTTTTCCTGTATATATTATAACAGGAGGAATTGTTACCTTCAATTTTTCCAGTTCTTTAAGAACTTCAAATCCGGTAATATCAGGAAGAGAAAGATCAAGCACGATACAATCAAACTTATTTTTTTTAATTTTTTCAATTGCTTTCTTACCTAACCCAACAGCAGTGATTTTTAACTTATCTTCACCTAATAAAGTTATAATAGCCTTCTGCATTGATTCATTATCCTCTACAATCAGTAGATCTTTTATATCTTTAGCATAGAAGGATTCCATTTTATTGAAGGCTTTATCAAGCTGATCTTTGCTCACTGGCTTCATTAAATAGCCTATAGCACCTTTTTGAAAAGCATCAATCGTTTCTTCCATTGCAGACATCATATGTACAGGAATATGACGCAAGTGAGGATTTTCCTTTAAACTGTCCAATACACACCATCCATCTATCCCGGGTAATTTTATATCCAAAATTATGGCATCCGGAATATACTCTTTTGCTAGTTGTAATCCAGTTTCACCATCTCCGGAATGTAGAAATTTAAAATTCTTATCTCTGCAAAAAGTACGTAAAGTTTTTGCAAAATTAAGATCATCTTCAACTACTAATATCTTTCTATCATTCTCGGTTATATCGTTTCTGTCATCTTCGATAGATGGAGCTGGTTTATTATCTTTGCGCTCGATAACTTTTGGAATTGTATGTTCTACTCTACGTTCTTTAGATTTTCGTCTATCAACAATATCACCTGTAACAGCTTCTTTCATGATTTTCGGAATAATAAATGTAAAAGTTGATCCTTTTCCTTCTTTACTTTTAAGTTGAAGTTCACCACCTAACAGTTTTGCAAGCTCACGGGATATAGAAAGTCCAAGGCCAGTTCCGCCAAATTTTCTGGAAGTGCTACCATCAGCCTGCTGGAACGCTTCAAAAATAGCACTTAATTTATCTGCGGGAATACCAATACCTGTGTCTGTAACACTGATTGCTATTGAATCTTGATATTTAAGTCCACTTTTAGAAAGATCCATCTCAGGATCAGGTTGTTCAAATTTTACCGTTATGCTACCTGTTTCAGTAAATTTAATAGCATTAGAAAGTAAATTTTTAATTATCTGCTCAATTCTCTGTTGATCTGATAATATGCTTTCGTTCAGATTTTCTGCAATATGAACTTTCAATTCTAGTCCTTTTAACTTAGTCTGGTGTAGGAAATTTGTATTAATACTTCTAGCCAGATCTGCCAAAAATACATCTTGAATATTTAGAGTCATTTTGCCTGCTTCAATTTTTGAAAGGTCAAGAATCTCATTTATCAGGTTTAGCAGGTCATTTCCACTACCATAAATAATTTCAGCAGATTCAACCTGTTTCTCTAAAAGATTTCCTTTATTGTTATCAGCCAGATCTCTGGAAAGGATTAGCAGGCTGTTGAGCGGAGTTCTGAGTTCATGGCTCATATTTGCCAGAAACTCTGATTTATATTTACTTGCTATTGCCAGATCTTCTGCTTTCTTTTCAATTTCTTTTCTTGCAACCTCGATCAATCTATTTCTTTCCATAATTTCAGTTTTCTGTTTTTCCAGAGATTCGGTTTTTTCTTCCAGTTCTTCATTCGTTACTTGAAGTTCTTCTTGTTGATTCTTCAGTTTTTCTGTTGATACCTTCAATTCTTCTGTTTGTTCTTCTAATACTTCATTGGAAGCCTTAAGCTCTTCCTGCTGAATTTGTAATTCTTCAGATTGCTTTTGGGTAACGTTCAATAGTTTTTTTAGTTTCATACGAGATATAGATGTATTAACTGCAATGCCAATATTCTCCATAGCAGAATTAACAAAATCCATTTCAACAACAGAAAATTCTTTAATAGAACCTAACTCGACCACGCCGAGCACATTATCTTCAAAAATAAATGGGGCAACTATAATATTCTTCGGTACTACGTCACCCAAAGAAGAATTGATTCTGATATAATCTTCAGGGATGTTGGTAAGCTTAATCATCTCCTTTTCAAAAGCAGCTTGTCCAACCAAACCTTCTCCAAATTTAATTCTGGAATTTAAATTTTTCCGGACAGTAAAAGCATAACTACCTGTTAATTTAAGTTCATTCGATTCTTCTTCAACCAAGTATAAAGCTCCTATCTGGGCATTAATATATTTTGCAAGGAATGTAATGATCGATCTGGATAAGCTAATAAGATCCTGATCACCATGCATCTTTTCATTTAATTTATTCTGCCCGGTTTTGAGCCAATTCCTTAAATCCCCTTTTATTGAAGCATCATTAACTTTACTCGTCATTTTATTCAATGCGATGATTAACTCATCTTCAGGTGATCTAGGTGTCAATTTTGCGGTATAATCACCAGAAGAAACAAGCTTGGAATAATCTACAATTGCAAGTGTATTATTTTGTAGATCTTTAAATGACTCTGCCAGATCTCCTATCTCATCTTTACGTTTAATATTAAAATTATGATTCAAATCTCCTAATGCAATTGAGTTAGCAAGTTTTGTAATTTTCTTAATGGGTTTTGAAAGAGTACCTGAAAAATATATTGATACAAATATAACAAGAATCATTAATAAAATTCCTATCATTAATATTCGTCTAACCAATTTTGTTACCGGAGAAAATGCTTCATCCTTTTCTATTTCAGCAATAACAACCCATTTGAAATCAATTCCAAAGTTCTCATTTAATTCAATATTTTTATAAAAACTTAAAACAGATCTATCTCTGTAATTCTTAATAATATGTGTTCCGGATTTATCCTGTAAGCCAAGTTTAACGCTTTCCGTTTCAATTTTCTGCCTAATAATTTTTGATTCGGTATCAAACCTTGAATCTGATTTCATTAAATAGTCATCACCAACAATATAAGTTTCTCCAGTTTTACCCAAACCGGTTGCTTCCTGTAAGATTTCATTTAATTTTTCAAGACTGAATTGCAAGGCAACTACAGCAATTAATTTACCATTCGCGTCAAAAACCGGTGCTCCAATAAATGATGCGTTCTCTGCTGATGGGCCATAATAAGAAAAATCTACCATTACGATTTTTCTATTGCTGATAACTTTATTCCATAATTCTGCTAACCCACTTTCACGATATTTACCCTTTGATAAATTAGTTCCCAAATCTTCTTCCTTTGATGCTGTGTACATTACATGCCCATGATCTGAGCAAATAAGGAAAATATCTTCAAAATTATATCTTTTTATGTATTTTTGAAAAAATGGATCAATTTCATTATATATTTTTTTATATCTGGTAGTTGACACATCAAAGTTACTTTCTGCAGTAGCACCGCTTTCATCATGATATATATGTAAAATATCAAATGCTTTTATAATGTTATCAGTTTGTGAAAGCATTTCCACATCTCTGAAATTCCTGCTAATAAATGTAACAATTTGATCACTCTTGAGAGTTCCAACAGATTCTAATTTTTCGAAAGCGCTTTGCTTAAGTGCATCCCGCGAACTAAGATTACTTATAATAGCAATGATAACGATTGGTATAATTGATATAATAAGAAACAAAATTGTTAACTTAGCACTTAAACTATTAGCACTGAAATTTTTGGTTTTCATTTTAACTCTCCGTTCTCTTTTTATTCATATGATTATTAGTTTCTAATTCTTCGTTGATGACTTGCAATTCTTCTTGCTGGGTTTTCAATTGTTCTGTAGTAGCTCTAAGTTCTTCTGTTTGTTCTTCCAGCTCTTCATTAGATGCACGCAATTCTTCTTGTTGTTCCATTAACTTCTCTGCCTGTTTATTTGTTTTTTCTAGCATTATTTTTAACTGCTCTCTTGAAAGAGCTGAATTAAAAGCAATGGCAATATTCTCCAGAGTAGATTTTATAAATTCCATCTCAAGAGTTGTAAACTCGTTTATGGAACCCAATTCAATTACACCAAGTACTTCACCTTCAAAAATAAACGGTGCAACCAAGAGATTCTTGGGAATAATATCCGCAAAAGAAGAATTGATCAGAAAATAATCATCCGGAACATCCGAGAGAGTTATTATCTCTTTTCCAAGTGCAGCTTGTCCAGCTAAACCATCTCCGAATTTAATTTTCTGAGCGATTTCTTTCCCTTTTGATAAGGCATAACTATTGGAAAACAGTAAGCTCTTTTTTGCTTCATCCACAATATATATCATACCAGTCTGAGCATTTAAATATTTTGCTATATATGTGATAACAGTTCTGGATAAAGTTTTTATATCTTGGTCTCCACGCATCTTTTCATTCAATTGATTTTGCCCTGTTTTTAGCCAGTTTTGTATTTTGTTTTCCTTTGAAGTTTTACGAAGATATTTTATCATTTTATTTAATGCAATACCCAACTCATCCTTTTCTGATCTTGGTTTTATTTCTATGCTATAATCACCTGATGAAATTGTCTTTGCATGATTTGTGATAGCAAGCATATTTTCCTGTAATTTTCTAAAAGATGAAGCTAATAATCCGACTTCATCTTTGTTGTGATAATCGATTTTGTGCTCAATATCCCCTAAACTATGTTGTCTTGAAACCTTGTTAATCATCATTAAAGGTTTAGTTATAACTTTGCGGATTAGAATGAGAATAAATATTATACCACCGATTGTAAATAGAACTGATATACTGATTATTAACAAAATCATTGTATTACGAGTTTTTATATAATCTGATATATCTTCTTGATAAACAACCAAGCCAACTGCATTATTATCAAAATTATATATGGGATTCATTGCATAATAAAAGTTATTTTTTTTAAATATAACAAAATCAGTTATTTTTTTACTAAGCAAATAGTTAAATACATTATCAAGATCAAGATTATCGGAATTTGAATCAATAAGCTGATACTTTACTTGTTTATATTTTGTTAATCTATCATTATTATCAGAAAAAAGGTTAATATCTTTAGCCATATCTTTTAATATAAAAAAAGCAACTTCTCCTTCATCGGTTAACAGGTGTGTTTTGATCTCAGAAAATGGACAAATAAACTCAACAGAACCGGCAAACTCACCATTAAAAGTAAAGATCGGAGATAGTCCCCTTATTACCATACCTAAGCGACCGACCTCAATTCCCATCGCCGGTTTGTGTATATTTGATACTTTAAGAACTGAATTTCTATAATCAGAGAGATCATCTCCTCCAGTGCCGTTCCAACATCTCAATAATGACCGGGCAGGTGGAACATGAAAATGGATGCGAGCCGGCATATTTGATTCTTCATTTAGTTTATTAGTTATTTCAGTAAATTCATCAATTAACATACTACGTGTTGTTTCCATGTCTCGCGTTTTATGGTATTCGGTATATGCTTTTTTAACTAATCCCATTTCTGAGATTGTCGATGCAATCCCTAAAGCAGCTTCAGAACGCGATTTAATTAAATCATTTGTGACTTTAAGTTTATTTTCAAGATTTCTGCTAATTTCTTTATTGAAATTTTGATTTAAGAAATGAATATTAATAATGGTTGTTAGTAAAGATATCAATAATACAATAATCAGGATTGGAATGGATATTTTTATTCCAATAGGGTAATCTTTAAATCTAATCATTTCAACTCCTTATTTGTCCCTCTTGATAAATTCATCACTTATTTCATTTAGTGTAAGGATAAGATCGATCGTGCCTGTATCAATTGCAGATTGCGGCATAACCGGAAATTCAGCTTCAAGTGGATTCTGGGCAATTGTGAAGCCGCCTTTTTGCTTAATGATTTTCATCCCTTCGGCTCCATCATTGTTGGCTCCTGTTAAAATTATGCCAATCAGTTTTTCTCCATATACATCTGCAGCACTTTCAAAAAGTATATCAATAGATGGACGCGAATAATTCACTTTTTCATCTGATGAAATTGCGAAAGTTTTATTATTTTCTATTAGCAGATGATAATCTGGCGGTGCAAAATAGATATTTCCGACTTTGATTATCTCATTTTGTTTGGCTTCTTTTACAAATAGTAAACATTTTTCATTGTAATATTCAAGATAATATCCTGTAGATGTTTTGTGAAGATGTTGCACAATAATAACTGGTAGTGGAAAATCAGCAGGTAATGATGGTAATAACTTGCTTAAAACTTCCATACCACCGGCAGAAACTCCGATTACAATGCAACTAAATTTAGATAAATCCAATTTTGATTTTAGTTTCAAAATATTTTCCTATTGGATTTTCTGGAAAATCTTACTCTTTTTATCAATTGGTTTGAAGTCATTTTCAATGCAGGAAAATTGAAGTGATTCTTTGCTCCCAAGAGCCAGAAATCCGCCACGAATCAAACTTTCATTAAAGAGTTTAAGAACATTATCCTGCAAATATTTATTGAAATAGATAAGTACATTCCGACAAAGAATAAGATGCATCTCTCCAAAAATGCTGTCTGTAACCAGATTATGATTTGCAAAAGTTACATTCTTAGAAAGTGCTTTGCTCATAATTGCTGATTTGTACCTGGCATGATAATAATCTGCAAAAGAAGTTTTACCACCAGCTTTTTGATAATTTGTTGTGTACATCTGCATATCTTTCAATGAATAAATTCCCTGCCTGGCAGTATCTAAGGCATTTCCATTGAAATCTGTAGCAAAGATGGTAGTTTTATTGTAGATTCCTTCTTCCTTAAGTAAAATAGCAAGAGAATATACTTCTTCACCAGTAGCACAGCCAGCATGCCAGATCTTTATAAAAGGATATGTTTTTAGATAGGGAATAATTTTTTCACGCAGGTTATGATAAAATAGAGGATCACGGAACATTTCCGTAACAGTGATCGAGAAGTCATAAACTACTTTTTCAAAAAAAGATCGATCATGAAGAATATCTGAAGTCATATCATTTATTCTTTTGTATCCGTTTTTTTTCATTAGGTTTTTGATTCTTCTCTTTAACGATGCTTTGGCATAATGTCTGAAATCGTATCCATAGCATTTAAATACTGCTTCCAGAAAAAGATCGATTTCAATATTTTCAATATCTGTATTCATAGATGTAATTGCCCTTTTTATTCACAAGTAATTATGAACTTAAAAATTCTAATACAAATGTAGTACCCTGTGGCTCATTTTTTTCTACGAAAACATTTCCTCCAAAATTATTCATAGCTGTTTTCACGATGTGAAGTCCAATGCCCGTATTACCTGTTTTTCCATAAATAAAGTTTTCATCAAAAACTTTCTCCATCACATCTTCTGACATGCCAACTCCATAATCAGAAATTCTTACTTCACAGATTTTACCTTTTTCTATAATGTTAATGTCAATACGTTTTGTTTTGCCATGTATGATTGCATTCCTTATAATATTATCGAAAACCGATTCAATAGATTCATCTGCCAGAATGTTGCTATTTCCTTTCAAATTAAATTTAATCGATTTATTTCCAATCATTATTGATTCCAGAATATGTTTAATATCATAATTCATTAAGTCTTTGTTTAGATTATCTTTACCCAAGATGCTCATTCTACGTATGAGTTTTATACTTTTATCAATATAAGCAGAAGCATCTTCCATGATCTGCACATCCTTTTTTCTTTTGAATAGCCTGAAAGCACTTTTAATGACTGCCAGATTATTGATAATATCATGTCTTAAAATAGAATTTATCAAGAGTAATCTTTCTCGATGGGCTATCACTTTCTTATCCGCAATCTGTCGCAATTTTATTTCCTGCTCCAAATCTTTTCTCTGAGTATAGATATCGAGGAAGATATTAACTTTTCCGATCAAAATTGACGGGATGATAGGTTTAGTGATGAAATCTACACCACCGGATTCCACTCCTTTAATTTTATATACATCTTCTGAATATATTGCTGAAACGAAAATGACAGGAATATATTTTGTTTTTCTTACTTGTTTCATTAATCTAACAGTTTCAAATCCATCCATACCAGGCATTTGTACATCTAAAAGAATTAGTGCAATATCATTATCCAATGCAAATTTCAGAGCTTCATTGCCAGAATGAGCTCGAATTATTTCGGCATCTATATTTTGTAATATTGTTTCTATTGCGATTAAATTTTCTAATCTGTCATCTACGATTAAAAGTTTTGGCTTTTCCATAATGTGCTCCAATTTATTTCTAAAGTTAATACGCAATACGCATATTATACAATATGAAATTTTTATTTATTAAAAAAGAAAGTTTTAGATAATATTTGTCAAGTGAATTAAGAGAGCACACGCAGCATATTTATTTCTTAATGATATGACATAAACTCATTTTACTTATTTTAAGGGAACATTTTCTGTTCCTTCATTTTGAGTTTCTTTATTTTCGAGCCTTTGCGTTAATTCATTATTGTATAGGTGCCATTAACCGTGCAATTTTAACTGCCAGTTTATACCAGAATGGTTTTTTTGTGTAGTCTTCTTCAGTTATCTGGAAGCTGTTAGCAAAATCTTCTATCATCATCTCTTCTACTTTGCCGGCAAATTCATTACTGCTGAATAATATGTTTATCTCAAAATTGATGCGGATAGAGCGGTTATCAAAGTTGGCAGTACCTATCATGGATCTTTCATTATCAATGAGCATAGTTTTCTGATGTAAAAATCCTTTTTTATATCTATAAACTTTTATGCCGACTTTGGTGATATCTTGCAGGTAAGAAAGTGTGGAAAGATTGGTAATAAATAGATCAGATTTTTCAGGGATCATCACTCTCACATCAACACCACGTAATCCGGCTAACTGCAATGCACACAAAACCTGCTGATCAGGTACAAAATAAGGGCTGATTATCCATAAACGTTTTTTAGCAGAATTTATTGCATGAACAAAGAAAATTCCGCAGGTTTCCAGTTCATCCGCTGGTCCGCTGGGTAGAACTAGAACATTGTTATTCCATTCATGTAAATAGCTAGGTTCCCAATTCAGTTCGGGAACTTCCTGCGTTGCCCAGTACCAGTCAGAGATAAAAGGAAGTTGCACACTTTGCACGGAAGGTCCTTCTATCTTCACATGAGTATCGCGCCAGTAACCATATTTTGGATGTATTCCCATATATTTATCGCTCACATTCAAACCACCCACATAAGCAATTTTGCCATCAACAACCACTATTTTTCGGTGATTTCTAAAATTCAAACGAAG